>JACMIM010000878.1 GCA_014381165.1 Roseiflexaceae bacterium | reverse complement strand
GTATGAGTCTCCCCAGTCTGCAAGCTCGGTCTGCTCCAACAATTGCACAAGCTGCTTTCCCCAATGTTCTTCCGATCTTGCTGGCGTGGCTACTGGTTGATCAAATGTATCGACCAGCAGCTTCATAAGCTCTTTGCGTTCGCTGAAATCGAGCGCTTTGGCTTGTTCAAGCACTTCAAAAACAGTCATTGCAGCCTTCTTTTCGTGGTACTGATTCGTGGTTCTATGGTTCGTCAAGCTCAAGCTCGTCTAGTACAAGCACATTGATCTCGCTAACACGCTTGATACCTGCATCATTCGTCAGGAACGCATCGCACCCCGCCTCGATTGCCGTCGCAACATGAAGGGCATCAGGTGTTCGTAGATTGTAGCGGGCGCGCAAGTCGCCAGCACGGCGGGCAGCAGTTGTCGTCAATGTCTCAAGCCGAAAGGAATAGCTTTCTGCGAGCACTGTTTCATATCGCTCTGCCAACGTAGTGTTTTCAGCACGTAACGGCTGAACAAGCACCTCGGCCAAAGCAACAGTTGAGGCGACGCCCGCAATCAAGCCTCGGTCGACATAGCGCATAATGAGCAGCATTCGGTCGAAATAGACCGGATGGCGCTCGACAAAGTAGATCAAGGGTGCGGTATCGAACGCTATCTGGCGAATGCCGCGTAGCGCATCTGGCAGTTTCATGGGCGATGATCCCACTCACTACGAAGCTGGTCTACATACTCCTGCGGGTCAATACCATCCCACACTTCCGCGCCGAGACCGGCAAGCTCTAGAATACTGCGCCGGACTAGTGGCTTGCTGATAGGCAGTGCGTCAAATGTATCGACCAGCAGCTTGATAAGTTCTTTACGTTCGCCCAGGTCGAGCGCTTTGGCTTGTTCGAGCACTTCTTGAACAGTCATGGTGATCCTCCTGACCCTTCCCGGAGCGCGTCTTGCTCCCAACGCAAAGAATTATACTCGATGTAGCTGCGGAAGCGCTGAAGCGCCGTGTCGTCGCGCACGATACGGGCATGGTAGCGTGATTGCCAGATATCCTGCGGGGCGCGGTCGCTCAGGCGGTGCGACCGTCGGGTGACAGCGGCCTTGTAGGTGCCAATAGCGGAGGTCTTCGCTGCCAAGGCCGATCGCACCATAATTAGGGACTGTAAGCCGCCTGTCGATGGTGTAGCCAAGCTTGGCAAAGAAACGAGCAACTTCATCGGCATTCTCAAGCTGGCCATTATCGCTTGCGGTACGCTGGAGGTCGTTCGTAAGCGTGTCGTGCCTCGAAGGCTCGTTTCTTCTGGGTGGGCAAGGCCTAGGGCTTCAGCCCTGGCAGGAGAAACGCGGTGACATGCAAATCCCTGACTCGCCGGGCGGCTGAAGCCACTGGCTGGTACGACGAAGCCCGCCTGCGCGGGCTAGACCATCGTCTTCAGCCCGCGCAGGCGGGCTTCGTAAACGTAGCCAAGGGCTTCAGCCTGCCGGGCGTCATGCACCTCGTCGTTACAGCGCGAGCTTCTCGTTCTCGCCGCCGTTCGCTGGCGTGCCGGTGGCGATGGCCTTGATAAAGCCGACGATCTGCACCATCTTGCTCGAGGGCGAATCCCAGTACTCGGCCTCCTGAACATCGACACGCAACAGCGCTATGTCAGGATCGTCCTGGCCCTTTGGGAACCAGGCTTTCAGAATCGGATTCCACAGCTCCTTGATCTTGGCGGGGTCGCGCACCAGGCTGGCCGTGCCGGAAACCGAGACATAGCGGTTGTCGTCGGGATCGGCATAGCTCAGGTTTACATGCTGGTCGCGCTGAATCTCGTCGACTTTGGCACTGCTGGCCCCGGTAAAGAACCACAGCTCGCCCGTGAACGCAACCCGTTGCGTTGCCATCGGGCGGCTGCGGATGGTGCCGTCGCCCTCGGCGGTACTGAACATCGCAATGTTGATATCTTTGATCATCTCGCCAAGCTTGCTGATCGCCTCGGCGCGGCTCGTATGGTCTGCCATAATACTCCTCCATGCAAACGAAGTGTAATCAGGGAATATAGCAGCAAGATACTCGCCACAGAGTACCGGCTACACGTCGTGCGTTTCCAGCCAGGCCGGCTGCGCCCACTCGTAGCCGTTGAGCGGCAGCACAAAGCTGAAAACGGTGCCCTGGCCTTCGGTGCTATCGAACCAGATTCGCCCGCCATGCAGCTCGACCAGTGTTTTGGTAATGCTCAGTCCCAGGCCGGTACCACCCGCCACCTCGCGCAGCGGGTTATCGGCGCGAAAGAATGGCGTAAAAATGTTTGCCTGCGCGTCGCGGGCAATCCCCACGCCGGTATCGCGCACATCAAGACGCAGCTGATCGCCCTCAAGCCAGGCGATCACCTCGACACGCCCGCCCTGCGGTGTATACTTACAGGCGTTGCCAACCAGATTAACAATAATCTGGCGCAGCCGCTGGCGATCCGCCATCACCGCTGGCAGCTCAGGCGCGATATCAAGCGTCAGCAGGATTGATTTCTCGGCAAACTGCGCATACAGCGATTCAGAAACATCGTACACCAGCTCGCCGATCTCAAGCGAAACCCGGCGCAGCTGCACCTCACCAACTTCTACCTTCGATGCGTCCAGCAGATCGTCGACCAGCTCGACAATCTGGACAACATTATGCTTGACCACCTTGAGAAAATCGCGCTGCGGCTGGCTTAACGGGCCGATCGTGCCAAGCAGTAGCAGGTCGACATAGCCACGGATCGATGTCAGTGGCGTGCGCAATTCATGCGAGGCGGTGGCAATAAAGCTGCTCTTGAGCTTGTCAGCAGTTACCTCACGGGTGATATCGTGGTAGACCACCACCCCGCCCAGCCGCTCGCCGCTTGGCGCGAGCACCGGCGCGTAGTGCGCGTGTAGGGTTTGTTCGCCAAGCGCCACCTGAACCGGCGCATTCGGCAAATCCTCGTTCGGCTGCTGCGGCACGCCCGGCAGGTCGCGTATGTGGCGACCAATGAAATGCTGGGCGCTGATGCCGAGCAGCTGCTCGGCGGCGGGGTTGATCAAGCGAATATAATTGCGCCGATCGGCCACCACCACACCCTCGCCAATCGAACTGAGAATCGCGTGGTTTTTGAGAATCTCCTCTTCGCGCTGCTGCAGGGTGTGGCCAAGCTGTTCGCTCTGCTCACTGACATAGCGATACAGCTGCACCTTTGAAAGCGCGACCGCAATCTGATCGCCGCCGGCCCGCGCCAGCAACGCATGTTCTGCGGTAAATGCACCCGCAGTGCCGTGGCACAGCACCAGCGTACCGAGTGCCTCATCGTCCAGCAGCAATGGGGCCAGCAGCACAGCTTGCGTGGGTTCATCACTCGGCCAACGAGTCTCCGCCCGTATGTCGCCAACCAGCAGCATCCGGCGCTCGGCAATCACAACGCCACTCAGCTCGTACAGGCGCTCCATGGCCAGCGTGCTCAAGCCTTCGAAGCCGTGGCGCACCGCGAGATGCCCGGTGTTCGGCTCGATCAGCAGAATGCCGCCCCACTCCGCGCCCGCCGCGCGCTTGAGCAACTCCAGTGCCTGGGCAAGTACCTCACGCTCGTCGAGCGTGCGCGCAAGCGTGTGAACCAGTTGGTAGAGCGTTTCGGCGCGATCCAGCGCGTGGGCCAGCTGCTCACGGCTGTGGCTCGCCGTCTCAGCAACTTCGACAACCTGCTGCTGAAGCGTGGCATACAGTTGGCTATGCTCGAGCACTGCCACCGCCTGATTGGCCAGTAACGCCAGCAGCGGGGCGGCTTCGTCGAGCCGCGCACGCTGCGCCCGCGCGTTCGAGGCGGTCAGAACGCCCTCGACACCACGCTGGCTGCGCAGTGGTAGCACGACATGCAGCTCGCCGCCGATCGAGCGAAAGGGTAGCAGATCGAGCAGATAGGCCCCTGATGCAGCGGTTCGCTGTTCGGTCAGCTGCGCGTCGAGCGCACGCCAGGGAAATTCAAGCCCCTCGACCGCCGCGAGGCGGCGGCCGCTCGCGCCGATCGCCACCTTCACAGCAGCGATCCCAGTTATCTGATCGACCATGCTCAGGGTGACGCAGGTGTAGGAACCACTGGCTTGCACGGCGCGCGCGGTTTCTTCGAGAATGCTCTGCGGATCGTTCGAGGCGCGTAGCCTAGCC
>JACMIM010000877.1 GCA_014381165.1 Roseiflexaceae bacterium | reverse complement strand
GCTTTGCATTTCCAAACCTTGGCTTTTCTCATCTGCAAAGCTACAACACCAACATCAGGTTCGCAACATGTTCAAGTTCCAGCCGTGCGGCGTATAGTACATCGAGGAGAGCAGTTCAACGTGGACTGCTCTCCTGCGCTGCGATTATGTACACGTGACAACGCTGTTCGCGCTAGCGCAGTGCTTCCCATGTCGCGCTCTGCTTCGCGCTCGCACGAGCAAATGCATCGCGAATATGCTGTACAGCGGCAGTGGAAAGCGGCCCATGTGTCACTGCGGCGACGTTACGGCGCGCGTTCTCGGGGTTGGTCGTGCCAATAATCGCGGTATGCACGTGCGGCTGGGACAGCGTGAAGCGGATTGCGACCTCGGCCCAATCGGTTCCAGCATCCAGTCCCAAATCCTCCAGATGCACGCCCATTGCCGTGAAGCGCTCGTGATACGACCGTGCGTATTCCTGGTACAAGCCCGGCAGTTGCTCCGGCGATCGCCAGGCACTATTCGCGATTGGCCGCTTAGCGATCACGCCGACATTGTGCGCCTGCGTCAGCGGGAGCACTGCGTCGATGTTGGCCTGGTCGCAGAGATTGACCGACAGTTCGACCACCGCCACGTCGGGAAGCGCGGCGGCGAATGCGGCGGCCTCGTTATCGCCGGAGTAGCCGACGAAGCGGACTTTTCCGGCGTCGCGCGCCTTGATCAATGCGCCCAGCGCGTCGCCCTGCTGCAGCACATCGAGTTCGCACGAGTGCAGCAGCATTACATCCAGATGATCCGTCCGCAGGCGGCGCAAGGCCCGGTCGACCGTCGCGGTGATCACCTCCGGCGACCACGCTTCGCCGGGCAAATCGTCGAACGCCTGCCCGCACTTACTCACGAGCACAAACTCGTTGCGGCGCGCGCTGACGGCGATGCCAATCGCTACTTCCGAACCAGCATACCCAGCGGCAGTGTCGATGAGATTGACCCCGAGATCGAGCAGTTGATGTAACACCGTGCTGACCTGGTGTTGTTCCGTTGCGAGTAAGCCGATCGGCGCAGCGCCGAAGCCAAGTGGCGATACCGATACGCCGGTTTGGCCCAAGGTCCGATACATGCTTGTATCCACGCTGTTCTTCCTTCCATTGCGACGAGACACGACTGCGACGAGACACCACTGCGTTGTGTGCGATCAAGCATTGGCCGTACGGCACTGTGTCGTTATCGTACCATACCGGGCACAACAATGGCTATAGCTCCAGTGCTTGGTCGGACGCACTGCACCCGGAACCCAGCGCCCAAAGACTGTCGTGTCATGACTGCGTCGAGTTGATAAGCGCCGATGCGTGGTAGTGTCAACGTGACCGCCCGCAACTGGTTATGGCAGCAGTGGCAGCATGAACACACGCTCGCCCGCTCCCACCTATGCCGGCTCTCGCTTTCCAACCGATATGCGTAGCCATGCGGTCTGGATGTACTTCCGCTTCTCGTTGCGCTACCGTGATGTTGAGGAACTGATGGCAGGACGTGGGGGTCGTTGTGAGGGACGAGACGGTACGCCAGTGGTGTCAAACATTTGGCCATCAGTAGGCCAACCAGGTGCGTCGGCGACGAGCGCAGACGGGTGACACGTGGCAGCTTGCTGGGGTGGAGTAACACCCCGCGCGCCGAAAAATGCGTATCCCGTACCACCGATCTAAATCATAGAACCCTGCTCCTACTGCTGGGTGAACGGCAGATACACTCGCCCCCCTCCTATCACCGGCACATCTCCACCAGCTTCATACGCACCAATGTCACAGCTCCGCCCGACCGGACGCGCCACACCACGCTGATCGGTCGCCGGACACACCGCTGGGGCACTGCTGCCGGCATCAATCGCTGGACTGCCTGCCCCAAGGGCATGGGTTAGCGTTGGGCCGCCGTTATCTTGTAACGGGCCAAGCCGCGCATCCTGGCCGCTACGGTCAGCAACGCCACGCAAGGCGCAGGTATCCGCATTTTCCAGATTGTGGCCTTCAGACGTTAGCGGGCTTGCGAGCACGCAGTTCTTATCGCCCGCCCCGTTGGTAATTACGGTATTGATAAGGTGTGTCGCTCCGGCGTTCGCGATGCCGTCGCCAGCCCGACCCGCACTGTTCGTGGCAATCGTCACGTTGGTGAGGCGGCTCGTTGCTTCGGGGCGGGTGAGCAATCCCCCACCATCGCGCGCGGTCTGGTTGCTACTTACCGTCGTGTTGGTGAGTGTAAGCGTACCGGTATGAACAAGCAACCCACCCCCGTCGAGTGCCGAGCGGTTGCCAGTAATCGCCGTCTGCGCGATCGTGGCCGTTCCGCCGTTGTGCAGTATGCCTGCGCCGCTCGCGGTGGAAGATTCGCCGGTGGTAATGTTGTTGAAGATCGAGCTGTCAGTCATAGTGAGCACGCCATCTTCACTGTACAGCCCACCACCACCGCCAACCCCATCAGGTTCAGAGTCGTTTGGTCGCCGATCTGCGGCGGCATTGCTATCGATAGTACTGCCGCCAATACGCAGCGTGCCGCCACGCAACGCGATGCCGCCGCCATAGGCCTGCCCCAACCCGGCAGAAACATTCTGCGTGATGCGAGTGTTGCGGATGGTAAGCTGCCCGCTGTTTTGGCCGATCCCCGCCCCGTAGGTGAAATCGCCAGCGAGCGCATTGCCCGCCAGTTGCGAGTCCTCAATCGTCATGATGCCAGCATTGAAGATGCCACCGCCTTGCGATGCAAAGACCACGTTTCTGCCATCAACCGCATTGGTGGTCAGCGCCGTGCCACGCATGCTGGCCAGTCCACGCTCATTGTTGTTGATACCGCCACCGCCGAAATGCGCCAGGTTGTTCGAGATGTCGCTGCTCGTCACCGTCAGTGTGCCCGTATTCTGGATGCCACCACCAACGTCAGCGCTATTCTTCACCACAGCTGCGTTATCCAAGGTCAGTGTGCCGCTGTTGAACACGCCGCCGCCGAGCGACTTGCTGCCGTTTTGCACGGACAGGTTGCTGATGGTAGCAGTGGCGTCGGCAAGGATGTGCAGCACGCGATCAACCGCAGTAGTTTGTTCGCCGCCACCATCGAGCAATGTGCTGCCGCTGCCTGCACCAACAATTGTTAGCGTGCCGGCGATGTCGAAATCACCAGCGGCGCTCGCATCGTCGTCACCACGAATGGTGATGATGTACCGCCCGGCGGGGATTGTAATGGTGTTGGCACCACCGAGCGCGTTGGCTTCTTGAATTGCCGCACGCACGGTACAGCTTCCATCAGCGGCGGCGCACACGCCATCGCCAGGATTGGTGTCACCCCTGTCTGCGGTGCTCGTCACGGTGAAGCCTGCCGCACTCACAGCAGCAGGTTGCCACAGCTGAGCAAGCACACACACCACGAGAAGCAGGTGTGTGTGCCTTTGTGTTCCGGCTTTCGACATACTTCCTCCTTGTCTCGACATTGCTTTTGGCAATGCCCACGGTTTGTATCACTATACGTACTGCCGCCCTAAATTCTCGGCCGGCAAGCGTGACAGGAACCGTGACGGCCATCGTCGTCACGGTCTTGACAAGGGGCGCAGGAGCGCGTTTAATGCGTGCAAAGCGACTTTTAAGTCTGCTGCGAGGGAAACACCTGCTCACGCACACCACACAAAGGGTATCAGATGAGCGACGAGGTATTCGGCGCACAGGTGCGGCGGCACCGCAGAGGACTGGGGTTCACGCAAGTTCAGTTGGCGCATGCGGTTGGATGTGTCGAGGATATGATTCGCAAAATCGAATCAGGACGACGGCGGCCTTCAACCCAAGTTGCCGTGCGACTGGCCGAACAGCTCGCAATTCCTGCTCACGAGCGCGTGCAATTCCTGCTTAGCGCACGCCTGAGCATCGCCCCGAGCGCGCCATTCGTCCCTGGGCAATCGATTCCGGTCCCCATCGACCGGCTTGTGGGGCGCGAGGACGATCTCCGTGAAATCGGTTCGTATCTGCTCCGCCCTCATCTTCGCTTGCTGACGCTGATTGGACCAGGCGGGGTCGGAAAAACACGGCTGGCGCTGCACGCTGGCGCTGCACACGCGCATGCCTTCACCGGCGGCGTCTGGTTTATTGAACTCGCGACGCTGCGCGACGTGGCGCTGGTGCTACCAACCATCGCCCAAGTGGTAGGCGTACACGAGCAGCCCACCACGCCGCTGGCCACACTGCTCGCGCAACGGCTACGCGGGCAACCACACCTCCTGCTGCTCGACAATATGGAACACCTGCTTGCTGCTGCGCCCGAAGTCGGGCACCTGTTGATGCACTGTCCCGAGCTTACCGTACTGACCACGAGCCGCGCCGCCCTGCATATCGCGGGCGAACACATCTATCCTGTACGCCCCCTCGCACTTCCCGGTCGGCGAGAAACTGCCGCCGCCGCACCTGCAGTCGTGTTATTCAGCGAGCGTGCTCACGCAGTGCAGCCACAGCTTGCGCTTGAACAGCATACGGCAACGGTGGCCGACATCTGCACCCGGCTTGACGGGCTGCCGCTTGCCTTGGAGCTTGCCGCATCGCGACTGTCGCTATTCTCGCCTGCTACATTGCTCAAACAGCTCGATCGCGGTGCGGCCATGCACATGCTGGCGCGCGGTCGGCAAGACGCACCGGCACGGCATCAATCGTTGCGCGCGACGATAGCGTGGAGCTACACGCTCCTGGATGAGCACTGCCAGCGCTATTTTCGCCAACTTGCAGTGTTCGCGGGCGGTGCTACGATTGGAGCAATGACCGCCCTACTGTACGGTTCGGCTGCGCCTGCTGACGCCGAGTTTCAGACCGTCGATACACTTGCCGTCCTGATCAACAACAGCCTCGTGCAGACGGTGCCGTCCACTGTGCCGCGTTTCGCCATGCTCGAAACCATCCGCCAATTCGCCAGCGAGCAACTTCATGTCCATGCAGAAACGGCAGAGGCAAACACGCGCCACGCTGCCTATTTTTTGCACCTGGCCGAACAATCCGAGCACCAACGCTTTGGCGCTGCCCGGCAGGAATGGCTCAGGAATATCGCCTGCGATCTCGATAACATGCGCGCTGCAATAGCGTGGCTGCTTGGCCAGAACGATGTGGTAGATGCGTTGCGACTTACTGTTGCGATGGGCCACTTTTGGCTAGCGCGCGGCATGGTTCGTGAAGGCCGCCAATGGGCCGAACGAACATTGGCCCGCGTTGAAACGACACTGCCAAGAAGCAACGATACAGGCACGGAGGCGTTACGTGCGGCGCTGTTGCACAGCTTGGCGCGGCTCGCTCGCTACCAAAACGAATACGATGCCGCGCGTCACTACGCACAACGCAGCCTCGCCCTGTACCAACAGCTTGAACACATGAGTGGCACGGCTCGTGCGCTCGCTACGTGCGGCACAATCGCGCTCGATTGTGCCGAATATGGCACAGCACAGGAGCAGATTGAGCACAGCTTGCGCATCTGGCAAGAGCTTGGCGATACATGGGGCATCGCGCTCGCCCTCAACGACCTCGGCTCCGTTGCTCGCTGCTTGGGCGATTGTACGGGTGCGGAATCGCTGTATGGCCAAAGCCTTGCGCTACACCGCGCGCTTGATGATCGGAGCGGCAGCTCGACAGTGCTCAATAACCTGGGAATTGTGGCAGGTATGTGTGGTGATTACCAGCTCGCCGCAGCGTACCTCGCGGAAGGGCTTGCACTTGCAGAGGCGCTTGGCGATCAGCGCACGGTCAGTATTTATGCGCTCAATCTAGGCCTGATCGCGTGGAAGACCGGCGACCACGCGCTGGCACGAGGGCGTTTTCAAACAGTGTTGCAGCGAGCGGTAGAACACGGGTACCTGGATTTAGCTGCGACCTGTCTGGATAGCTTTGGTGGCCTTTTCGCCGACATCTATCCCGAGCAGGCGGCATACTACTGGGGTGTTGCCGAAGCACTGCGCGAACGGATCGGCGTGCCGCTGCCCACAAGCCAGCGCGATGAGCACGAACAGTTGGTCGCTAATGCACGTGCGAAGCTTCAGCCGCATCTTTTTCACGCAGCATGGACGGCAGGGCGTATGGTGTCGTTACTGCATCTGATCAGTTCGATGAACGCGGATGGGCACGCCGACATCACCAAAAATAGGCTGTAAACAACCGCCCTACAGGCATGGCGAAGCGATTTATAGGACGACACATGCTGATCCCTTTAGATGCGTAAGCCCTGCACCGTGCATTACACCACAATTTCATCGACAAACAGACAAAGACAGGCGAGTTCCAGTATAACCTGTGCTGCCAGTGTAGAGTTCCAACGTACCGTGCGCGCTTGTGCTTCCAACTCGTGTGCAAGCTGCTCGACTGGTCGCAGCGTTTGCCCAAACCCAATCGCCGCGCCATGGTGTGCCAGTGCTCGCCAACGTTGGGCCTGCCGATCGTCGGCCCGTTGAACGCCTACCACCAGGAGATCACCCAATGCGTCACCGACCTGCACCCAATAATCCGCGAATAGATTGTGCTGCACCCCATTGCCAGTTACGTGTGTTGCCGTATGCGCTGTGCTTGCTTGTTCACGGGCAACCCAGGGCAGCAACCCAATCCGTGTCGTTCCATCCTGAAAGACCAGCGCGGTCGGCGCGATCATCAGGCCCTGTGCAGAAAGCCGAACGTGCCCGGCTACAAAGCGTAGGTCGCCCGGTCGGTCTGCCAGCACTGCGAGCATTGCTTCCGCGCCTGCTTTGCCACGTGTGGTGTAGGGATGCACCAGCACTCCACGCCTGCCGGCACTGTCCACGACAACGGCCCGAACAACCTGAGCAGCCGGGTCGAATGCAGCGTGCTCGACGTGGGCAACCGCACACACATACAGCCCATCGGTCAAGCGGCGCGGGCGCAACGCCGTTGGCGGTTGTGCAGCGATTCGCGCAGTCAGTTCGGCGAAATCCTCGGCGAGCACTGGTGCCCGCAGCGATTCCCACGCATACGCCTGCTGGTTGAGCGACAGTTGGGCGCGGCCCGGAAGAAACGCGCCGTTCGGCAGCCGCTTGCCGCCCTTGATCAGCACCTGCCCGCCGCCAAGTGCCGCGATTCCCGCGCCCTTGACGACCAGCGGCTGGGCAAGCTGCCAGAACGGGATGGACGCAGGTGCAGCATCCTCCGGCTCGGCGACAGCACGGCGCACCACCACCAGCGCACCTGAGTCGGCGTCCTGAAGATACGCCGCCAGTTCGACTCCGCCGCGATGTATGCGCACATCACACCCAAGCCCGATCAGCCGCGCTGTGCCGATTGGTGTTTCGCGGTCACTTGGTGAACCACGAACAAAGAGTTGCGGTACCGCGCCGGTGTTCGCCCGGATCGCGTCCAAGCGCGCACATACTTCGCCAACCAGCGCAGCAAGCAGCGATGGTGTGAAACGAGCATCGTGGGCAGTGTAGGCAGCGTGGTGTTGAACGATCTCGGCCAGCGTGTCGGCGGGCCAGATCAGCCCTTCGGCGCGTAAGCGCGCATCAAGCCGACGCAGCCGCTCGATCAATGCTTGTGGCGCATCACTCACCCCGCTTGTCACCAACTCACGCAGGGCGCTGTCGATCTCGTCGAGCAATCCATGCGGAACAGCGTGGGCAACAGGTGCGGTTTC
>JACMIM010000876.1 GCA_014381165.1 Roseiflexaceae bacterium | reverse complement strand
GCAGCAGCACATTCGTCACCGGCCCGGTGCCGCCGGGCACCGGCGTGATCGCCGAGGCCAGCGGCGCGACCCCAGCGAAGTCTACATCGCCGACCACGCTGCCGTCGTCGAGCACATTGATGCCGAAATCGACCACGACCACGCCGGGTGAAACCATGCCCGCAGAAACCAGCCCCGGCGCGCCCGCCGCCGAAACGACGATCTCGGCGTTGCGCACTGCCCCAGCGAGATCGGCGGTGGCACGGTGGCAGATCGTCACCGTGGCGTCCTCCTGCATCAGCATCAGTGCCATGGGCTTGCCGACCACATTGCTGCGGCCGATTACCGTAATGCGCTTGCCATACAGCTCGATGCCATACCGCTTGAGCAGTTCCATGCCGCCTGCTGGTGTGTTTGGCACAAAGCGCGGGCGCTCCTGGGCCAGCAGGCCAGCGTTCTGCGGGTGGACACCATCGACATCCTTGTGTGGGTCGAGCGCATTGATCGCGGCGCGCGCATCGAAGCCGGGTGGCAGCGGCAAATGCAGCAGCACCGCGTCGACCGCATCGTCGGCACTGACGCGTCGCACGGCGTGTTCGAGCATCTCCTGCGTGGCGTTGGCGTGCAGCAGTACTTCGTGAAAGGCGATGCTCAGATCGTCGCAGGCCTTCCGAATGGTGCGCAGATAGCGCTCAGAGGCTGGGTCGCCGTGGACGCGCACAACCGTGAGCGCTGGCGGCGCGCCAACCTGATCTGCGAACTGGCGAATGTTGAGCCGCAGCTCCTCGCGTAGCTGCTTGGCGAGCGCGCGCCCATCGAGAATCCGTGCAGGCATAGTGTCCCTCGTGCAGTTACTCTTTTGCGGCTATTATACTTGGAGCAGCGCTGCAGCGCATCGGAGCGCCGCACCCAGCTCGCGAGCCGCCTCAACATGGGAGACTCGCAAAGGTGTGACGTATATTTTTGTACACGTCGCTGCATGTGCCACGGCCACCGAATGAATCCGGCGTCTGGTACGCCCAAACACGCTGAAGCGCGTTCAACAATCCCCTCACCCCTGCCCCGCTCCCAGCGGGGAGCGGGGAATCCGGCTCGCGGGCTGCCCCAATTTTAGCAAAGGAACACTCATTATGCCCCCTACGATCGATCTGCGCAGCGACACAGTGACGCTGCCTAGCCCGGCCATGCGCGCCGCAATGGCCAACGCGCCGCTTGGCGACGATGTATATGGCGAAGACCCAACCGTGAACCGGCTGGAACAGCTGGCCGCAGAAACGGTCGGCAAGCCGGCAGCGCTGTTCGTGCCAAGCGGCACCATGGGCAACCTGCTGGCGGTGCTGGCACACTGCGGGCGCGGCGACGAGGCAATTGTCGGCGACGAGTCGCATATTCTTCACTACGAGGCCGGTGGCCCCTCGGTGCTTGGCGGTGTGGCGCTTGGCACGGTGCCAACTGAGCTGAATGGCGAGCTGCCGCTCCATGCGCTGGCCGCTGCGCTACGCGACCCCGAGGACAGCCACGAGCCGATTTCGCGCCTGATCTGCCTGGAAAATAGCCACAACCGCTGTGGCGGCGTGGTGCTGCGGCCCGCCTACACCGCCGAAATAGGTGCGTTCGCCCGAACGCGCGGCTTGGCTACGCACCTGGACGGTGCGCGGCTGTTCAATGCCGCCGTGGCGCTGGGCCTGCCCGCCGCTGCCCTCACCGCCGATCTCGATAGCGTGATGTTCTGCCTTTCGAAGGGATTGGCCGCGCCGGTTGGCTCGATCTTGGCTGGCGAAGCGGCGTTTATCAAGCGGGCGCGACGGCTGCGAAAACTGCTAGGCGGCGGCATGCGCCAAGCCGGCGTGCTGGCTGCTGCCGGCATCATTGCGCTGGAGCACATGGTCGCGCGGCTGGCCGAGGATCACACCAACGCCATGCTGCTGGCCAAGGGGCTGTACACCATCCCCGGCATCGCGCTCGATCTGGCCAGCGTTCAGACCGACATCGTGATCTTTACACTGGAAACCAGCCGCTGGACGCCGGCTGCGCTGACACACGCGCTGGCCGAGCGTGGCCTGCTGATCGGCGAGATCGGGCGCGGGCGGCTGCGCGCCGTCACCCACTACGGCATCGAGGCCGCAGACGTGGAGCGCGCCGTGGCGATTGTGCGCGAGGTGGTTCGTACATAGCCGCTACCAGGCTCACGTCCAGTCGCCCGTCTACGCGAACCAGGTCGTGCCGGGGTATTGATGCTGGCGGGCGACCTGTTCATTTAGCTCCACACCGATACCGGGGCGATCGGGTATCGTAATGTAGCCGTTCTGAATGATGTCGGTTTGCTCTTGCGTGATCGTCGTCCAGTAGTCCCGGTAGAGCCAATGGAATTCCAGCACCAGGAAGTTTGGCACGCTGGCGCAAACGTGCGCCGAGGCCATGGTGCCGATTGGCGAGGAGACATTGTGCGGCGCGAACGGCATGTAGTAGATCTCGGCCATGTTCGCAATCTTGCGGCACTCGGACAAGCCACCGCACTTTGGGATGTCGGGCATGACGATGTCGACGGCCTGTTTGGCGATCAGGTCGCGAAAGCCGTGGCGCAGGTACAGATTCTCGCCCGCGCAGATCGGTGTGGTGGTTGCACGCTTGACCTCGCGCAGTGCGTCGACATTTTCGGGTGGCACTGGCTCCTCCAACCACAGCAGGTGAAACGCTTCCAGATCGCGGGCAAGCCGGATGGCGCTCGAAACATCAAGCCGGGTGTGAACGTCGACGGCGACATCGGCGGCCTTGCCCGCCGCCGTCGTTACCATGTCCACCAGTTTGACCATGCGCTCGTGCTCCCAGGGATCGGCGGTGTAGTTGAACGGATCCTTGACCATGCCGCCGCCGCGTCGGTAGTCGCCGGTATACGCGCCAATGTCGGCGTCAATCTTCAGCGCCGTGAAGCCGCGCTCCAGCACATGCTCGACCACGCGCTTGATCTCGTCGAACTCCATACTCGGCTCGACCTGGCAATCGGCGTAGACCCGCACGCGGTCGCGGAACTTGCCGCCGAGCAGCGCATACACCGGCTGGCCATAGGCTTTGCCCTTGAGATCCCACAGCGCGATCTCGATGCCAGTGAGCGCCGTGATCAGCGCGCCTGCAAAGCCGCCGTCGAAGACGTGGCGGCGGCGGAGATCCTCGAAAATTGCGTCGATTTGGAATGGATCACGGCCGATCAAGTGCTGCCGCAGGTGGTGAATGATCGCAATCGACTGTGCGCCACCATGGACACATTCGCCAAGCCCTGTGATACCTTCGTCGGTCTCGATTTTAACCCAAAGATGCATGCCGTGGCCTGCCGTCGCGGCGGTTCTGACGCTGGTGATCTTCATTGGTTTCTTGCCTCGTATTCTGCTGCGTTGCCGGAGAGGTGTTGTAGAAAGCATGCGGGTGAAAGCGATTATAGCATGGGCGATGTGATGCGAACACTGCGACGTGGCTTCGCCAAACCAACCGCAACCACCTGCCTGTGCTTATCGTCCAATGCTTCACACCAGCGTGAGGAACTGAACCAATGGCGATTTATCACGACCCTGTATTCGCGCCGATCGATCTCGATCACACGCTTGAGCGTCTTGGCGGCGGCAACGAGACCGAGGTGTACCGCAGCGACGATGGCCGCTGGGTGATCAAGCTGAAAGCGCAGCTGGGCGGCTCGGCGGCGCAGGCGGCACAGGTGGCCCACGACATGCGCGCCGCCGCCGATGAGTTCGCGGCCTGCCTGGGGCCGCGTGCTAGCCTGTCTAGTGCGTACCTGATCGCCCGCGATCAGCAGGGCCATGCGCAGGTGCTGGTCATCCAGCCGTTTCTTGAGCGCGCCATCCCGTTGGCCGCGATCGATTACGACGCGCTTTCTCGTGAGCAGCGCGCCGAAATAGCCTGCCAGCTCCACGAGATTATTCGCCGCGCATTGGTGTTCTACCGCCACACCCGCAGCATGCCGGATCTGTATGGCCGCAAAAGCAGCAGCAGCGCGGAGCGTCAGCGTAACGCCAGCCTGTTGCGGGTGCCGCAGCGCGTGTGGAGCTTTTTGGTCGAGCGCAACCTGCTGCGCTCGCAGAACCTCATGCTTTCGCCCAATGGCGATATCGTGCTGGTCGATTACGATATCGTGCGGCGCGGGCGGCTGTACCGCGCGGTCTACTTCGGCGTGCGCTGGATGCTATTTTGGCGCGATAACATGCTGGTTTGGGCCATGCGCGAAGGCGGCACGGTGCCGGGGAAGGCGGGCTGATGTGCGCGGGCTAGCACGAGCGGGCTAGAAGCGGGCTAGAAGCCCGCTGTTACCAGCTAAAACGCGCTGAAGCGCGTTGATATAGTGCGAGGCACTATCGGGTGTTTCTGCTGTAATAGCTGGACGACACTCTGGCTACAGGCGATGGTGACAGGCTTGCTACTTCAGGTCACGTTGGGCCACTGCTGAGAGCACCAATGGCATCCCTACATCATTTACAAACGCGCCTCAGCGCAAAGCGGGGTATTGAGGCGCAGCCCCCGAAAAAATAATTCTCCTCTTTTTACAATCCCAGTAGGGAGGTTACATGCTCTTGTACAGCGACCTGATTTGATTACCACCACACGCTATCAACGCGCTTTAGCGTGTTTCGCATCATAACAGCGGGCTTCTAGCCCGCGCATTTCTGCTATACTGCTTTCATCCACACTCACCCGCACATGGAGCCGACGCCATGCATTTCAAGCCGTACATCCAGAATCTGCCGCCCTACAAGCCGCCGAAGCTGATCGCTAAACAGCCGATTGGCATGACCAAGCTTTCCTCGAATGAGAACCCACTTGGCCCCTCGCCACTGGCACTAGCTGCGCTTCAGGATGCGCTCGGCAACATCCACCGCTACCCCGATGCCGGCTCGCTCGCGCTGCGAACCCGCCTGGCCGAGAAGTTCGCGCTGGCACCCGAGCAGGTCATGTGTACCAATGGCTCCGATGAAGCGGTGTTTCTGCTGTGCCTGGCGCTGCTGCGCGAGGGCGACGAGGCGGTGATGGCGCTGGGCAGCTTTATCAGCTACTACCTGCGCACGCTGGAAATGGGTGCGCAGCCGGTGCGCGTGCCGCTCCAACAGCTCACCCACGATCTCGATGCACTGGCCGACGCCATAACCGACAACACCCGGCTGCTGTTCATTTGCAACCCCAACAACCCGACTGGCACCAGCAATGGCGCAGCTGAATTCAGCCGCCTGCTCGAGCGCGTGCCTGCGCATGTGCTGGTGGTGGTCGATGAAGCCTATGTCGAATTCGTCGAGCGGGCCGATTACCCCGACACATTGGCCGAGTTACGCCGGGGCCGCCCCAACCTGATCGTGCTGCGCACCTTCGCCAAGATCTACGGCCTGGCCGGGCTGCGCTTGGGCTACGCCTTTGGTTCCGCCCCGCTGATTAGTTACCTGGAGCGCGCCCGCCCAACTTTTAATGTCAATCTGCTGGCTCAGGTGGCTGGGCTGGCTGCAATCGACGACGAGGCGCATGTCGCACGCAGCCGCGAACACGCTCAGGCCAGCCGCAGCTTCTTCGAGCGCGAATTGCGGGCTATCGGCCTGGAGCCGGTGCCCAGCGCTACCAATTTCACTGCCGTGCATGTGGGCGACGACATGGCCGTGACGGTGGCGCTGATGGAGCGCGGCTTCACGGTCACGCCGCTTGGCGGCTGGGGCGTCGACGGCCATATTCGCATCTCCTACGGCCTACAGGACGAAAATGTGCGCTTCTTCACGGCGCTACGCGCGGTGCTAGGGAAGTAGGAATTGCAGATCGCATGCAGATCGGGCTACGGTACGGTCTTGATAGCAGTATCTTTGGCTGTGATGCTTTGCGCGTGTGCGTCGGCACCTGCAAGCCCCACTCCACGCGCACTGCCATCGCCGGTTGCGCCATCGCCGACGCCTGGGATAGCGTTCGCCGAGCAGTTCGACGGCGGGCCAGTTGGCCAACTGCGCACCGGGATGAGTGATAGCGCGGCCTTTGCCAACATCGATGATCGCTATCAAATCAAGCTGCGCAAGCCGGAGTCGCTGGCGCTCAGCAGCTTTGGCGGGGTGTACACCAATCTGTCTGCCGAAGTCGAGGTGCGCTTTGCCGAGACGGCTGACACGACCAGCGCCGCCTTGCTGTTCCGCTTGATCGACGAGCAGAACTTCTATGCCTACAGCGTCTCCGGCGATGGCTTCTACGCACTTGAAGTGTGTGAGCGCGGCCAATGGCGCACGCTGATCGAATGGACACGCTGGCCAGCCGTCGAGCGTGCGGGTGGCGCGAACAAGCTGCGTGTCCTGGTGCGTGGCGATCAGATCAGCTTGTTTCTGAATGACAAACTGTTGGTCGAAACGGTCGATGCCACCTTTACACAGGGGCGGCTCGCGTTCAGCGCCAATACGTATGCACTGGAAGGTGCGGTGGTCACGTTTGATAATCTTGTGGTGCAGCCGCTGAACGCCGATTCGACCAACCCCGAAGGTACAACGCGCCGATAGGCACATGGGGGCGAAACCCGCGTCTACAGCCGCCGCGCCACAATCAGTGCGAAATCGCCACGAAATGAAATCACGCGCTCGTTCTCGACGTGCAAATCAAAGGCCTCGCGCACATGCTGGGGGGCTGCGATCATCCAGGCCTCTAGCGCGGCGCGCTCGTCCTGCGCCATGCTCATGCGCTCGGCCCAGGGCGCAAACTCGAATGGCTTGGGCAGGCCGCTTTCGACATGCTCGGCCTGCAAGCCCGCCGCTGTCAGAAGCACTAGCCATTCGCTGGCAGGCAAACTACGCACATGGCTGGGGTCGCGCCACTGCTCGACCCGGTTGATAAATCCGGCCAGCTCGGCGTCCTCCGGCACGACATTATCGTTGAAAATAAACTGCCCGCCTGGCCGCAGCACCCGCGCGACCTCGCCAACAAAACGCGCCGGGTCGGGAAAGTGATGCGGCGCGATCCGCACTGTCACCAGATCGAAGCTGGCCTCGGCAAAGGGCAACTCTTCGGCATCGGCCAGCTCGAATGAGACGTTTTGTGCGCCCTGGCTGCGGATAAAGCGCTCGGCAGCCGCAAGCATTGGCGCGGTCAGGTCGCTCGCCACCACCTCGCGCACATGCGGCGCAAAGGCCAGCGCCGTGTGGCCGCCGCCGGTGGCGATATCGAGCATGCGCTCGTTGCCGCGCAGCTGGGCTAGTTCGACCATACGCCGTAGGTCGTTGCCCTTGGCGTGGCTTTGGCTGGCCACATAGCGCTCCGCCGCTGCGCCAAATTGCTGCTGAACCCGGTTTTTTGCTTCCACCCTTGCCTCCTGTTCTGCTGTGGCTGTTGCCAACACCAACAGCATACACGCAGCGAAACAGCGCGACAAGGGCGATTCACCAATCGTTAGCATAGGGCTTGTCTATGCGCGTCTGCGCAACTTGCGGCGTCTGGCGTAGCCGGTCGGGCTGGCTGCGCGACGCATTCGACCAAGGTAGCGTTGTCATAGCACTGCGCTCCTTTCAGCTGAAACTAGCTGCTCGCTGATCTGCCACAGCCTGCTGGCCTTCGATTTGTCATACGATTCTGGGCTAGAAGGGATAATCAATTTTTCGGCAAAGAACTTGCCACCAACACCTCTGAGGGCTGGGTCAGTTGCGACATAGCTGTAGGTTGCGACCGCCGATTCCAGGGTGCGGGCAAATGGCATGCGCGCGAGGATCTGCGTGAACATAAAGCGCTGGAATCGCTTGGCGTTCGCCGCAGCCGTGGCCGGCACAAATCCCGGGCAAAGTGCATTCGCCCGCACGCCGCGCTCGCCATAGCGCCGGTCGAATTCATAGGTGAACCAGATATTCGCCAGCTTGCTATTCTTGTAGGCGACCATCGGGTGATAGTTGCGGCGAAGATCCAAGTCCTCGAAGTCGAAGCGTGTTTCTGGCCCCATGCTGCGTGGCAGGTGCAGCCGTGAACTAACGACAACCAGCCGGGCTTCCCCCGACCGTTGCGCTGCACGCTCCATGAGTGGCAAAAGCTCATGGGCAAGCAGAAAATGACCGAGGTGATTGGTTGCAAAGGTTAACTCCCGACCGCCAGGAGTGTAGGCCGGCTCGCGCGCCTCGGGCAGATTCGCTGCATTGGCGATCAACACATCGAGCTGGCCGTATCGGCTGGCGAACGCATCGGCGAAACGGCGCACACTGTCGAGGTCGCTTAAGTCTAAATTGATCGACTCGACCTGCGCGTCGGGCTGCTGCGCGCGGATTCGTTCGGCTGCGGCCTGCCCACGCGCTGCATCGCGTGAAGTCATCACAAGCTGATGGCCAGCCCGCGCGAGGGCCTGGGCCGCCGCAAAGCCCAAGCCGCGATTGGCTCCTGTTATCAGAATAGTTTTGTGCATAGGTGTTCCGTAAGCATAAACGAGCTACCAATATGTTGGTAGTCTGTAAACGCAAAAAAAGTTCAGGTGGATGTCGCTGATTTGAGCCGTATTCCATCGAGCAGTGCGTCGATCAGCTCGTCGGCTATCTCGCTGCGCTGCCGATCGAGCGCGAGTTGCGG
>JACMIM010000875.1 GCA_014381165.1 Roseiflexaceae bacterium | reverse complement strand
GCCCATACTGCCTGTCCTCCCGAACGATATGCTCGTTACCGCATCGGAATCGCATATATCGTGCCATTATCCAAATGCGCTCTAAGAAAAATAATTCCTTGCCCGCCGCAGGCGAAAAAGACGCTTTAAGCGAAAGTCCTGCTAATGCTACGTTAGGAACATTCTTGACGATTTATATTACGGCTAATAGCAATTCCGCATTGCAACCGAACTGACATCAAATCGACATACAGTATGATGTATAGTGGTAACGTCGATATGTTTGCAGTAGAACGTTTCATCCACACCCTCTAGATCCATCACATCCAAGCTTTAGCCTGAGAGAGCAAGTAATCATGAAGTCTGGTCAATCCTCGATCGATATCTCGCTGTTCAACCTGCTGCGAGAAGAGTTTGGCAACACATTACAACCACTTCAATGTACCAAGGCAACGCTTGTGCATCTCTCGCACACGCTCGAAGACCTGGTGTTGACACGCCGACTGCCCGCGCTGCTTTTCACTGGCTTTCAAGAGTCGTCGCATTGGCGCGAGGAAACCGAGCGCTACCGGGCGCTCGCCGATATTGCGCAGCAGGTGTGCATTTTCGCCGGCGGCACGCTGCCCGCAGAAAGTTCGGCTTCCGAACTCCATGTGACATTGCGCGGCGATGATCCCCTACGTCAGGAGTGGTTTCTGGCTTTGCTCTGCCCGCAGTTTGCAGTGCTTTTGTGTGGCCAGGACCGCAATGTGCCGAGTGCGGAAGAAGCGACGCGCCAGTTCGACACGCTGTGGAGCTTCGACCCGCATATCATCGACCGCGTGCTCGACTTGCTGGAGCAAGTGGTCGCCAACTACCGCCCCGAACGCTTGGAATCACTACAGGCGGCCCGCAAGCTGTACCCGCTGGGCGCGCCCGACCCGCAGGTCATGACGCTGTTTACGTCCGAGATGATTCGCTTTGAAGAGCAGCTTCACCAGACGCTGGTTCGCACCACAACCGCGCTCAATGAACAGATCCGCTGGCGCGAAGATCTGACGGCCACCCTTGTTCACGACATGCGCACACCGCTGCAAGGCCTGCTGACATCGATTGAACTGCTGGAGCGCTACAACGATTTCGACCAAACCATGCTGCTCGAAATGCTGGGTATCGCCAAGCGCAGCACCGTGAACCTGCGGCAGATGGTGCAGCTCATTTTAGACACGAACCAGCTTTCGGCGGGCAGCTTCCAGATGAGTTGGGTGCCAATTGTGCCAAAGAAACTGATCGAGAGTGCCGTTGAGCCGCTCCTGCCCCTGATCAACGCACAGCAGCAAGTGCTCGAGGTGCTCGTCGGCGACCGTGTTTCATTTATGTGGGGCGACTCTGATTTGCTTTCTCGCGTGATTCAGAACTTGGTCGGCAATGCTCATAAGTTTACCCCGGCTGGTGGGAACATTATCATCGGTATCGATCTCACGCCATCTGGCGAGTCGCTCGAACTGCGCGTTCGTGATTCTGGCAAGGGCATTGCGCCGGCGGCAATTCCCAACATCTTCGACCGCTATTACCAGGCCAGCGCAGGCGACCGGCAGGGCAGCGGGCTTGGATTGTATTTCTGCCGGCTTGCCAGCGAAGCCCATGGTGGCACTATTCGCGCAGCAAGCCAGATTGGCAATGGCACGACAATTACGCTGGTGCTGCCGCTGCGCCCGCCGCGCAGCTAGGCAGTGGCAGCCAGGCTAGCCAGCGGCGGCGCGGCGCGGCCCATCCGTAACGCCAGTCCCCCCGCTGCAAGCGCGATCAGGCCAGCAACGATAAAGGCCAGGCTGTAGCTGCCAAACGAATCACGGGCCAGGCCGCCAAGCCATGCCGCCAGCGAGGCACCGATCTGGTGCGCGCAGAACACCCAGCCGAACACCGTGCCGACATTGCGCCGCCCAAACGTGTTGGCCACTAACATGGTCGTCGGCGGCACGGTGGCGATGTAGTCCAGCCCAAACAGCACCGCAAAAATCGTCAGGCCGGTTTGGTTCTGCACAAACGGCAGGATGAACAGCGAGAGGCCGCGAAAGCCATAATACATGCACAGCAGCTTACGCGGATCGTAGCGGTCGGTCAGGTAGCCGGAGCCAAGCGTGCCGACGAAGTTCATCAGGCCCATCAGCGCCAGCGCGCCAGCGGCGAATCTGCTCGGAATGCCACAATCGACAGCATACGGGATGAGGTGGGTGCCGATCAGCCCGTTCGAGGTCGCCCCGCAGACAAAGAATGTGGTCGAGAGCAGCCAGAACTCTGGCGAGCGCAGCGCCCGGCGCATCACGCCGCGCTCGGCTTTCTGACGCGCTGGGGTGGTATCGTTGGCCGAAACGCCGAGCGGCCGCTGCCCGACATCGGCGGGGTCGTTGCGCATCAGCAGCAGGATCGGCAGCACGATCGCGGCGGCCACGCCCGCGAGCATGAAGGTGGTCGCCCGCCAGCCATACCTATCGACCAGCTGCAGCAGTAGGGGCACGAAAATCAGCTGGCCAGCCGAGGTGGCCGCGCCAAACACGCCTACCACCAGGCCGCGCCGCTCGACGAACCAACGGTTCGCCACTGCCGCGCCCAGCACCGCCGAGGCGACACCAGTGCCAACCCCCGAAAGCGCGCCCCAGAACAGATTCAGCTGCCACAGCTCGGTCATCAGTGCGCTGGCCGTCATGCTCGCCGCCACAATCGCCATGCCAATGGCCATCAGCCAGCGCGGCCCGAAGCGATCCATCAGCCAGCCGCAGACCGGCCCGGCCAGCCCGAACAACACCAACCCCAGCGAAACTGCAAACGAGATCGCGCCACGGCTCCAGCCAAGATCGGCGCGCAGCGGTAGCAGAAATACCCCCGGTGCCGAGCGCACTCCCGCCGAGACGACCAACGTCAGCGCCGTGATCGCGACCACAACCCATCCGTAGAACCAGGTGGTTTGGCGCTTTTCCATGTAGTTCCTTATGATTGTAACGTATTCCTGTAGCCTGTCACCCATACTCTGTGGTGCCGCCGCCGTGGTGCCTACGCTACGGATGCAGTGAAAGCCCCTTGACTATCTTGTCGGCGGCTTTTCTGTCAGTACGGAACGCCATTCCAACCAAATTTAGATTGTTAGTTGCAATTGCTTGCACGGCAGCGCGGTTCGCTTCGTCGTAGCCGGTGGCAAAGAGTTCTTCGCTGAAAATGGCGCAGGCAGTGTCGCTTACACACGCGCGCTCGAAGGCAACCCGCAGTTGTTCCGCATTGGCGCTGAACACCAGCACGGGCTGAACAAACATCGGCAGATACTGCTGGCCGCTCGCATCTTCGTAAGCCGGGCCAACCACGTCAGGCACCGTCGCGGCGATCCCACTGACCAGAAACGCAGTTACGTTCAGCTTTTGCCACACCGCAAGATCATCACGAAGCACCACGGCTAGCTTGGTGTCGAAGCGCATACAATCCTCCTGAATCATCGTATTTGCGCTTTAGACTGTATCAGGAGAACAGCTCGCCGTCTTGTACAATCTTGTGGTGTTGCGCGTACTGCCCTGGCGTGCTGCCAAGATGCCGTTTGAAGCGGCGTGTGAAGTGGCTCTGATCGACAAACCCGGTTGTTGCTGCTATCCAGGCCAGCGGGCGGCCCTGCCGCAGCAGTGCGCGCGCGTGGCGGATGCGAACTCCTTCCAGATATGCGTGTGGCGGCAGCCCGTACACCTGCTGAAATATGCGCGCTGCATACCACGGACTCAAATGAATTACCTTGGCGATCTGGCTGAGGCTGATGTTTTCGCCGTAATGCTCCTCGATATAGTCGCGAATCTGCACCACGGCGGGCCGTTCATAACGCACTGGCATTGCCGGCCGCCGAATACTTGTGTGCCGGCTAACCAACGCGGTGAGTGCGGCAATCAGGCGCGTTTCGCGCTCCAGGAGGCTCGATGGAACATCGAGCACATGGTGCAGCCGCTGTAGCTGCGCAACCAAATCAGGCTCAACGATGACAGCGGCGTCGAACCATGGGAGTTGCGTGCTGTGGCCATGAACCTCGCTGGCGATCTGTTCCATCAATGCAGCCGATGGATAGATCGCCTGGTAGTCAAAACCGTGCTCTGTTACAGCCTGGCCAGTGTGCGTTTCACCTGGGTTGATTATACACATTGCACCATTCGGGGTAACGTAATGGCGTTGACCATACTCAAATGATTGCACGCCGTGTCGAATGATGCCAATCACGTAATAATCGTGTGCGTGGCGTGTAAAAGCGTGTGAGCGAAAGCGCGCCTGCAAGCGCTCAAGCCCAGCAAGCTGTGGATAGTGATCGTAGCGCGACCATTCAGCCATAACAATGTGATAAATTAATTACGCCGTGCCATCTGCAATCTCCAGCAGATCCCGCAGCATCGCCGCCGCTGTCGGTTCGGGGCCGCGCTCCAGGGTTTGCAGGCTCAACCGCCCTGCGATATCGGTGTGAAAGACCGCACCCATTTCGTCGCCACTCATGCGCGCCAGCGGGTGCGAAAGCGGCAACGCAGTGGGCCGAACGCTGAGTTGGTAGCGGCCCTCGTGCAGTGCGGCGCGGCACAGCAGCACAACCCGATGGCCACGCTCGGCGGCGGCGTGCAGATCGGCGTAGGTCAGTCGGGTGATGCCAGTCACGTCGATATCGTCGAGCGTGGTGGGCTGGCCCAGCACCGCGTTGGCAAAGATAATCAGCTTGTTGGCGGCGTCCCAGCCCTCGACATCCAGTGTTGGGTCGGTTTCGGCCAGGCCGCGTACTTGGGCGTCGCGCAGTGCATCGGCGAAGCTGCCGCCCTGCTCGATCGCGCGCAGAATAATCTGGGTGGTGCCGTTCAGCACCGCCTCCAGCAGCTCGATCCGCGCGCCGCGCATGTCGCGCCAGCCGACATTGATCGTGGGCATGAAGCCGCCGACACAGGCGGAGAAACGCAGCATCGGCAACCGGCGAGGGGCTGGGGGTTGGGGGTTAGGGGTTGGGGGTCGTGGCACCTGATCGCCAGCAAAGCTGAGCGCCGCCAGCTCTTGAAAGGCCAGCGCCAGCGGCCCCTTATTGGCGATCACCACATGCACGCCCTTTTGCAGCGCGGCGCGGGTAGCGTCGAGCCCTGGTTGGCCAGTGCGCATGTCGACCGGCGTGGCCTCTAGTAACACGTCGGCCTCGGTCTGCGCCACCAGTGCCGGCGCACTCATTCCAGCCTGGCCTGCGCCGGGCAAGCTAGCTACGCTCTTGCCGGCGCGCTTTCTGGCCAACAGCGCCGCGAGATCAAGGCCGGACGGATCGATCGACGCCCCGCCTGAATCGGCAGCGCCCACGATGCGGAATTGCAGCCCGTGCCGCTCGGCCAGCAGCAGCTCCTGCTTCTGCAACACCTCGATCAGGCTGCGGTTGACATTGCCCATGCCAGAAAGCAGCAGGCGGACGGTGCGGGGCATGAGGGTACC
This sequence comes from Roseiflexaceae bacterium, assembly GCA_014381165.1. Classification (GTDB taxonomy): domain Bacteria; phylum Chloroflexota; class Chloroflexia; order Chloroflexales; family Roseiflexaceae; genus JACMIM01. The sequence continues at coordinate 3,118 of JACMIM010000875.1, read as the reverse complement.
TTTACGTCTTTCGAATGGCTGCACAGAGAACAGAGAACAGAGAACAGAGAACAGAGAACCCACTAGCCCGGCGCTTCAGCGCCGGGAACGCGCCGGGAACGCGCCGGGAACGCGCAGAACCGCAGTTAAACGGACTGAACTGGCGTAGCCAGCGCAGCCGGACGCGCCAGCTGTGGCACAACCAGCGCGCCGATAATCAGGACTATTCCAGCGAGCTGCGCAGGCTCCAGCCGCTCGCCCAACAGTAAAAACGCCAGCATAGCCCCGGCAGGTGCCTCGGCCACGACGACTAAACTGGCCAGCGGGCCGGGGATGAAACGCAGGGCATTCGTGAACAGCGCATAACCGCCCAAAGTCGGCCCCAGCGCCAGGGCCAGCAGCAGCAGCCAGGGCGCGGGGTCGCTGCCGGCAGCCACTATTGCAGCCGGTTGAAACAGCAGCGACATCGCCAGCAGCGTGAGCGCGCCGAACAGCATAGTATAGGTTAGCGAAGTCCAGGGGCTGCGCGTTTGCACCGAGCGCTGGCTGAACAGCACATAGCCGGCGTGAGTCAGCCCGGTGCTCAGGCCGACCAGTAGACCCAGCCAGCTCACCTGTAGCACCGCCAGATCATAGGCGCGGGCCAGCAGCACGCAGCCCGCCAGCGACACCACCAGCGCGCCGATCTGCGCACGGGTGGGCCGTTCACCAAACAGTAACCACGAGCCGAGTGTCACAAACGATGGAAAGGTGTAGATCAGCACGATCGCCACGGCAGCGCCATTCAACCCGATCGAAAAGACCCACAGCGCGTGGTAGATGCCGATCGAGATCGCGCCAATCAGGGCGAACGAGCGCAGTTCGCGCCAGCTGATTCGCAGCACATCCGGCCGCACAAGTGCGAACACGCCCACACAGGCCAGCGCGATAAAAGCATCGCGCCAGAATGCCAGCGCCAAGCCCGGCAGCCGATAGGTGGTAAGCAGATACGCAATGCCGGGGCCAGTTAGCGACCACGAGAGTGCCGAGAGCAGCGTAAGCGTGTAGCCAGTTCGGGCGCGGTTGTGCATCATTATCCGTCTTCTAAAGCAGGCTCACCACGGTGCCAATAATCGCGTACAGCAGCAACGCCAGCAGTGCCATCGGCAGAATGATCAGTGGGTTGCGCCAGTTCCAGTGAATATCGGTATCGAGTGGCATGTGTGTGCCGGCAACCACCATCGCGCGGTTATTTTCCGCGCGCTCGAATTGCAGCTTGGACGGCCGACGCGGCCCGCCAGTGCGCGCACGCGCAGAAATTGCGGGCAGAACTTGATGTGTTGTAGCCATAGCTATGCTCCTTATACGAACGTTGCGCCGCTAGGCGCGCGGTGGCAGCGGTAGCTGCGTTATCTCGTATGGCGATGATGTCGCCAGAGTTGTATGTGTGCGCCGCACGGCTGGATTGTAGCGAATCTGCCGATACAGCAGGTCTTCCAGCGTCTGCGGGCTGTATGTTCGGACTTTGACTAAAAAGCACCACTCGCCAAGTAGATTGTGGACTTCCTGCACCTCGGGAAAGCTGCTCAACCAGCTGCTGAGCTCATCCAGCTGGCAGCCAGCCACCGTCTCGACAAGAATAAACGCCGTTACAGTCAGATCGAGCTTGAGCGGATTCACCAGCGCGACATAGCCGCGAATCACGCCGGTTTCTTCGAGAATCTTGACCCTACGCTGCACGGTCGGCGGTGTCAGCTCGACCAGCTGCGCCAGCTCCGTAATCGAAATACGACCGTCCTGCTGTAGCGCGTGCAGGATCGTGCGGTCGATCTCGTCGATTGCATCCATGGTTCCTCTTCTGCTTCTTGATCTTTTTTATTCTAACATTCTTATATTTTAACAGCAATCAGTCTTTGGTTGTAATTATACAAGAAAAAAAAGACTATATATATTCTTTATCACCTTATGCAGCTGGGGACTCCAGCCTGCGGCGGCGTGGAAAATCTATCTTTTTTGTTTTTTTTTTTGCAAAGCACCAAAAAACAAAACAATTACTAATTCACCTTACGCAAGGTAGGGTTCGGGGAGGCTTTGCCTCCCCGAGTCATCCTTTTTCTCACGCATCGCGGGCTACGCCTTGAGCGCGTCGCGCAGCTGCTGTTCCAGATCGGGGTCGAGCGTAGTCTGGAAGATGCGGCCTTGCATGGGTGCGAACGCGGCGCGAAGCATATCATTTTCGCCGTCGCGAACAAGCACGCAAAGCGCCGATTCTCCGGGTGCGATTGCAGCGCCAACCTCGTTGATGAACTGTTTGTCGATATCGCGGTCGAGTGTTTTGCCCACAAGCGCCCCACCGGCTGCGCCAATCGCAAGCCCCACGATCGGAAGCGCAAAGCTGAACAACAGGCCGATCACGCCACCAACCGCCGTGCCAATTTTGACATCACGGTCGATCTCGTTTTGGATGCGCAGTTTTCCATCGGCGTCCTTGGTGATCGTCACCGCATCGTACAGGCTGATCTGTCCATCACGCTGGAGCTGCCCCAGGGTCGTGCGCGCGCGCTGTGCGTCGTCGGAACTGTCAAACGTTAGGGCTATCAGGTCGCTCATGGTGTCTCTCCTTCGCTAGATACATGCTATTGTACAGCACACACATCTCATGATCGTTTCAAGCGCGGTGGCGGCAGCGCGGCGGTACTCGTCGGCTTGAAACACTGCTGAACGAGCATTCACATATACTGTATAGGAGTTACGCAGTTGCCCAACAGGTTTCGTTTCGCCTGCGGCGGGCAAGGAAATATCTCATCATTGTTTCGTTGTTTGGTGCTTTGCACCAAACAACGAAACAAAAAAGCTAGATGTTCCATGCTGCCGCAGGCTGAAGTCGCCAACTGCGTAAGTCCTACTATAGATTGCAGGAGAAACGCGCTCGCGCGAGGCTGTCGGGCTGAAGACGCTGGGGTAGCCCGCAGCGGCAGGCATCAGTCATTGGCACGTCGCCGCGTGCATCCTGTAGATTACTCGTACCACGCAACACGGGTTTTTCAGCGCAACGTAGCCCTTGTGAGCCTTTTGGCCGCATCGGGTTGCGCTATTCAAGCAGCTCTCACGAGCACTGAGCGGGGGTTACATGCAAGAATATGGAAGGCGAACGATGCTT
>JACMIM010000874.1 GCA_014381165.1 Roseiflexaceae bacterium | reverse complement strand
GACCCCACGACCCGCGCGCGCACTGGCCTGATCACCACCGCACACGGCACAGTCGAGACGCCGGTGTTCATGCCGGTCGGCACGCGCGGCACGGTGAAAGCGCTGACGCCCGACGATGTACGCGACGCTGGCGCGCAGATCATTCTGGGCAACACCTACCACCTGTACCTGCTACCCGGCCACGAACTGATCGCGCGCCAGGGTGGCCTGCACCGCTTCATGGGTTGGGACGGCCCGATCCTGACCGATTCCGGCGGCTTCCAGGTGTTCTCGCTGGTGTACGGCGGCATCGCCGACGAAGTGAAAGGCCGCCGCCCGGCCCACCCCGGCACGCAGAAGAACATGGTTAAAATTAGCGAGCAGGGCGTGATGTTCCGCTCCTACTTGGATGGCTCAAAGCACCTGTTCACGCCCGAGCGCAGCATCGAGATTCAAAAGGGCATTGGGGCCGACATTATTCTGTGCTTCGACGAGCTGCCACCGTTCCGCCATGGCTATGAGTACACCAAAACCTCGATGGCCATGACCCACCGCTGGGCCGAACGCTGCCTGGAGTTCCACCAACGAACCCGCAGCGGCGCGAACCTGCCGTTCGATGCACCCACCACCGACCAATCGCTGTTTGGGATTGTCCACGGCGGCGTGTTCGACGACCTGCGCCAGGAAAGTGCTGCCGTGATTGGCGGTATGGGCTTCGATGGGTTGTGCATTGGCGGCTCGCTGGGAGCCGATAAACCGCAAATCTATCAGGTGATCGATGCGACGGTGCCGCACCTGCCGGACGGGTTGCCACGCCACCTGCTGGGCATCGGCGATGTCGACGACCTGATCGAGGGCGTAGCACGCGGCATCGACATGTTCGACTGCGTCAGCCCGACCAGGCTTGGCCGCCATGGCACCGCGCTGGTCAAGAACCGCGCCAAACGCTTCAAGCTGAATCTTTCGAATGCAGCCCTGCGCGAGGACGGCGGGCCGATCGACAGCACCTGCAGCTGCTACACCTGCCAGCATTACAGCCGTGCCTACATTCATTATCTGTTCCGCGCCCAGGAGTTACTGGCGATCCGGCTGGTCAGCCTGCATAACGTGGCGTTTCTCTGCACCCTGATGCGGCTGGTGCGCGAAAGCATTCGCGCCGAGCGCTTCGGCGAGCTGCGCCAGGAGTGGCTGGAAGCGTAAAAAGAGTGGAATTCAATCTTGTGCGCCACCACCACGGCCACCGGATGCATCCGGCGTCTGCTATGCCGAAACGCGCTTCAGCGCGTTTCGTATACCAGCAGTGGGCTTCAGCCCACGCATGGGTGGGCGGCGCAACAACCTGAATCCCACCTGCGTAAAGAAGCAGAAAAGAATCTATGCTATACTAGCCTCTACCCAATTAGTGTTGAAGTGACACACAATCCGGGCGCAATCGCAATCAGGTGCGCCACGACGCGCTGGAGGAGACCCTGATGGACACCACCCGACCACGAAGCATGAATAGCATCGCGCTGGCGCTGATTCCGCTGGCCATGGCGATCAATATCGCAATTGGCACCCTGGCCACCGGCACACCAATCTACCTCGACAGCGTTGGCACGGTGCTGGTGGGCGCGCTGCTTGGCCCCTGGTACGGCCTGCTGACTGGCATTCTCTCAAACGTTGTGTGGACGCTGGTGTTTGGCAACCAGATCGCGATCTGGTTTACGCCTGTGGCTGCGGCAATTGGCTTTATCGCCGGGGTAGCGGGGCGCTCACACCTGTTCTACCGGGCCTCGCCCAAGTGGCTTTCAGCACTGGTGGGCGCAGCGTTTCTGTTCGCACTGACACTGTTCGTACTGATGTTTATCGCACGCACCTTCGACAATCAGGGCAATGCGGTGTTTCCGACCATGCAAACGCTATTCGCCGAGAACGGGCTGATCTTCGTGTTGGCGTTGGTCGCAGGTGCAGTGGCTGGCTATGCCGTGCTTCAACAAGCCGGCTACATTGGGACGATCGGGTTAGCCACTGGTGTGCTGGCCGCGCTGATCTCCGCGCCAATCTCGGCCTACCTCTTTGGTGGGGTGACTGGCGCAGGCACTGATCTCCTGGTGGCAGCGTTCCAAGCCAGTGGTGCCTCGATCATCCAGTCAGTATTTGCCCAGGGCGTGGTTTCCGACCCATTCGACAAGTTGACTTCGTTCATGCTTGTTTGGCTGGCCATTCAGTCGCTGCCGCGCCGCCTGCTGGCGCGCTTTCCCTATGGCCGCAGCCAACCGCCACGCGAGGCCGCGTACACCGAGGCCGCATCGAGCCGCCCGTAATCAGGCCGATCACTTCCACCGCAGCGGCCGCTGAGATCGCCGAGTGTGGCGTACCCGCTAGCGCCGCCACGACGGCCACCGGATGAATCCGGCGTCTGCTACGCCGAAACGCGCTGAAGCGCGTTCAACTGCATCCAACGTGCTTCAGCGCGTTTAGGCATACCAGCAGCGGGTTTCAACCCGCCTGCTGGTATTTCGAGTATATCTATGATCTACCTGCCCGGCTCCGGCATTCTGCATCGTCTGCATCCACTGACCAAGCTGGCGGCAGCGCTGCTGATTGTCGTGGCAGCAAGCATGTTTCCGTCGCCGCCGCTGCTGCTTGGTGCCCTGGCCCTGCTGCTGCTGCTGGCGCTGGCGGCAGGCGTGGCCCGGCGGCTGTTACCGATTATGGTAAGCATGTTTCTGCCACTGATCGCCTCGCTGTTTCTCATCCAGGGCGTGCTATTTCCGCCTGCCAATGCAACCACGCTGGTGGCGCTTGGCCCAGTTCGGCTGACCATCGAGGGGCTGGCCTTCGCCGGGCTGATCGCCGGGCGGCTGCTGGTAACAGGCATCGCTTTGCTGCTCACGCTGCTGACCACGCATCCTGCTGACCTCGTGGTGGGGCTGGGTAGCATCGGCCTGCCACGCAGCGCTGGCTACGTGCTGCTGGTGGCGTTGCAACTTGTGCCGGACATGGTCGCGCGGGCCGGTGCAATCCTTGAAGCGCAACAGTCGCGCGGGCTGGAAGTGGGGCGTGGCCTGGCCCGGTTACGCGCGCTGCCCGCGCTGGTGGGGCCGCTGTTGGTCGGCGCGTTGAGCGATGTCGAGGAGCGAGCTATGGCGATCGAGGCGCGCGGCTTTCTCAGCCCCGGCCCGAAGACCAGCTTGCGCACGCTTCAGGACGACGCCGTGCAGCGGGCGGCGCGCTTGCTGTTTGTGCTGGGCGTGGTAGCAGTGGTGGTGCTGCGTGTCTGGATGCTTCGAGCGAACCCATGAGTATAATTCAGCTGCGCAACCTTGCCTTCACCTACCAGGACGCCCCGCAGCCAGCGTTGCGCGATGTCACTGTTCAGATCGAGCGTGGCGAACTGTTGGCGCTGATCGGACGAGCCGGGGCTGGCAAAACCACGTTCTGCACGCTGCTTGCTGGCTTCATGCCACAATTCTTTTCAGGCCAGCTCCAGGGCAGCGCGTTTGTCGATGGTCTGGACGTGCTGGCCACGCCGATCGGCCAAGTCGCCCGTTCGGTCGGCCTGGTCAGCGCCAATCCCGCCGCACAGATTTCGGGAGCGCGCTTCACGGTGTTCGAGGAGATCGCGTTTGGGCTAGAGAATATCGGCCTGCCGCCTGCTGAAATCGTCGAGCGGGTGACATGGGCGCTGGGCGCGCTCGACATCGCCGAGCTGCGCGAGCGATCGCCCTACGCACTGTCTGGCGGCCAGCAGCAGCGGCTGGCGATCGCTGCCGCGCTAGCGTTGCGCCCGCCCGTGCTAGTGCTCGATGAGCCGATCGCCCAACTCGACCCGCGCGCCGCCCGCGAACTCGCCCAACTCCTGCGCAGCTTGGCCGCTGGTGGCACCACCATTGTGATCGCCGAGCACCGGCTGAAATGGGTGACCGCGCTGGCCGACCGCACACTAGCCCTGGAGCGTGGCCGCGTGATCGCCAATGGTACGCCAGCAGAAGCGCTGGCGGCGCTGGCAGCACTGCCAGCGCCGCAGCCAGCACGGTTGGCTGCTGTGCAAACGCAGCCAAATCCTTTCCCGGCCTTGCAGCCAATCGTGCAAGCCGAGGCAATTTCCTACCGGTATCCGTCAGGTGTCGCCGCGCTGCAAGATATCACGTTCAGCGTATCGGCGGGCGAGCGCATTGCGATGCTCGGGCGCAATGGCGCGGGGAAAAGCACGCTGGTGCGGCATCTGAATGGGCTGCTGCCGCCAGCATCGGGGCGAGTGTTGGTGGCAGGCAACGATACCCGCCGAACCAGTGTCGCTGGCTGCGCCCGCCATGTTGGGTTGGTGTTCCAGGATGTGCGCAACCAGCTGTTTGCCCGCAGTGTGCGCGAGGAGCTACGCTTTGGGCCGCGCATGCTGCGCCGCAGCGCCGCCGAGGTCGAGCTGCTGGTCGACAGTGCGCTGGACACACTTGGCCTGCGCGAACTTGCGGGGGAGCACCCCTATGATCTGCCGCCCGCCACTCGTCGGCTGGTGGCGATCGCGGCAGTGCTGGCCATGGCCCCGCCGCTGCTGGTACTGGATGAGCCGACCAGCGGTTTGGATACACTTGGCGTCACGCGCCTGATCGAGCTGTGCCTCCAGCGCGCCAGCCAGGGCGTCAGCACGCTGCTGGTCACGCACGATCTCGATTTCGCCCGCCAGGCCGCCGCGCGCGTAATCGTGCTCGACCAAGGGCGGCTCGCACTCGACAGCAGCTGGGATACGCTCGACGCGAACGAGCGCGCGCAGTTGGCGGCGACGGTTGGGCTGCCGGTGGGGTAGTACTACGCTTCACCCTTCAGGTTGTGTATAAACATCGAAAGGATATACAGCAAAACTATGCTTTATCACTCGTTTGCAGATATTGCGCGTCTTAGTGTCTCAAACCAACGTCACCTTCTCCAGCACGGCGATGCTACTGAACGTGTGTGGGCCGCGTGGGCGCTTGGTATTGCACTTGGGGGAGGAAGTATCACCGATCTTGTTGCGGGTGTACACGACAGCCCCGCACCAGGAACACGCCGACACTTGTTAATCGTCCTTGCTGGGCTTGGTGAAAGCGCCGTTTTGCAAACATTTGCACAAGACGATCCGGATGATTACGTGCGGGCTACGGCAGCTCAGTATCTTCTTCGTATCAGTCAGAGTACGGATATCGCAACGCCTGATTTTATCCGTACACTATTACTCAACGATCCTTCTCCGATCGTTAAACAAGCGATCCTCACCGAAGCGCCCCCCAGTTTTCCAGCTTTTCGGCACCAAGATATCATCACTTTGCTCGAGCATCCTGATGTTGACATACGCCGCGCTGCAACAGATCGGCTTCTCGCAATCTCGTCTTATACTGCCCTGTTTCCAGGCCCACTTGAGGATCGTATCACATATGAAACTGATTCAACCTTGCGCCATCGCCTACTGAGGCTTTGTATTGAAGTTGGTGGCGCAGTACGACTATTGTTCATGTGCCGAAATCTTGATGCAGAGAAAGTGATAGAAATTCTTCAACTCCTACACAGTTATGACCAACAATTCAACTGGACTGATATTGCCCCCTTGGCTCTCATACACGACCCGCGATTCGATTGTGTTCTTGTCCTTTTGCTCAACGCGCAGATGACCTCAGATATGGTGGAATGGTTTCTTTACTTGATGGCACGAGCCATGCAATGGCCGTCAGCGCGGAATCGCCCCGAAGCTGAACGTGCGGAAGCTGTTCAAACAAGTGCTTGGAAGGCTGCGCAAAGGCTTATAGCTACATCAACCCAACTTTGGGCGTTGAAGCCAGTAACGCTGAACATAGAAACCCTCGATTTTGCTATTTCTTACCTAGACAACGAGGTAACGCAACTTCAATTGGATGAAGAATCTGAAGAGTGGGAAACTAATTCTGATTGGTATTCAACAGCAATACCTGAGCGCGAACAATTACGAGGCATGTTAATCGCCATTAAAGCTATCAGTTAAGCGAACGGCACATCATCGACTCATCGTTTTACGCTGAGGGCGGGCACAAGGCCCGCCCTTACGACGACCTCGTAGTCGCTGTCTTGGCAAGGCCCGTGCCCGCCGACAACACTACGCGACCACTAGGTCGACCACCTCGATACTGGCTTTGCCGCCGTAGAAATCCCACCATGGCTTGGCACCTTTGACCAACACGGCGTTCAGCGCGGCGACGTTCTGCAAGCCACGATCTTCCAACCAGGCCGTCAGCGCGGCCTCGCCCTCGCTAGCATAGATCGGAATGGCATCCTGCCAGGTGGCGCGGCCACACAGCACGCCCGAAAATGGCGTGCCCGACTCAGCGGCCAATTCCAGCGTGTCGCGGAACACCTCGTCGGTCACGCCCGCGCTCAGGTAGATAAACGGCTTTTTGGCCACGCTGGCCGCGTCGACAAACAGCGCCATGGCTTCGTCGCGCGTGTAGGCAGTTTCGCCGCCATACACCTTCATGCCTTCGACAAACTTGACATTGACCGGCACCTCCACCTTGAGGATGTCCACGAAGTACTCAGGCTTGGAGAACTCGGCCATGTAGGCTTTCACATAGCGCGGCTTGGCCCTGGCGAACTCCAGGCTCTTATCATCGGGAATCTCGTCGTCGTAGCAGATTGGCTCGAGAAAGAAAGGCGCGTCGTTGGCGGCGCACTCCGCGCCCACTCGCTGCACAAAAGCGTGCTTGATCGTATTGATCGATTCGTCGTCAAACGGGTTGTAGTACAGTAGAATTTTGATCGCGTCCGCACCGGCGTCGAGCAGGCGCTTGACGCTCCACTCCGGCAGTAGGTCGGGCAGGCGGCCTTTGGTCGAGACATCGTAGCCGGTCTTTTCATAGGCCAGCAACACGCCGGTGCCTGGCTCGCGCTGCTTGATCGCCTCTAGGCCGTACTCCGGATCCATCAGAATGGCCGAGGAATCGCGGGTCAGCACCTTGGTCACCGCTGCCTTGAAGGTGGCCAGATCGCTAGCTTCGGCCTTGCCACCTTCGCCACGCCCTTTTGCGATCGCTTTCTGAAGCGATCCGCGCTGATCCATCGCCGCCGCCGCAATCACGCCGTGCTCGTCCGAGCAACGCAGCAGCCGTTCGTATTTGCCACGAGTCATTTTGACCGTTGCCATAGGTGTGTTCTCCCTTGCTTCAACTGGATAGCTTTCCGCCATTGTACGTGCCAGGTCGAAAATTGCAAATTCGACTACAGCATCAATTGGAACACCGCAGCCACCACGCAGGCCGAGAGCAGCGTGCCAGCCAGCACTTGTAACGGTGTGTGGTTGCCAGTCCGCACACGCGCCCAGCCAACGGCGAGTGCGCCTAGCCACAGCGCCAGGCCAAGCAGCGGCGCGTACAACGTTGCCACGGTGGCCGTCGCCGAAACCGAACCAGCGTGAACGCTAATCTTCCAGAACGAGTTGATCAGCAGGCCAAGCAAGCTTATCACCACAGCGGCGATCAGCAGCGCCAGAAACGGGCGCGGCAGTCCAACGGCTAGCAGCACACCGGTGCCCACCACCAGGGTCAGCAGACCAAACAGATACAGCTCGGTGCGCTGGTGGCGATTCGAGACATCTTCATCGCTGTACGCACCCTGGCGCAGCCGCCAGCGAAAGAACAGGGTCGGCGGCAAACACAGCGTCACAATACTTATCGTTGCCCAGAGTAGCCCACCGATCTGGTTGGGCAGTGCAAAATAGCCAACGACGATAAACATCAGGATGTTCATGAAGATCGGGTGGAAGATGCGAGAAAGCAGCAGCCCAATCTCATAGCTGCGGCTGGTCGCGCTGGCGATGTGCGTCTCATCAGCAAGGTTGTGCCGATCTGCCATTGGATGAGGGGTTCCTTGTTCGTGAAGCGATCCGTTTCAGCGGTGCGGCGCGAGTTGGTTGTAGCAGGCCAGCACTTGGGCTGCGGCAGATTCCCAGGTGAATTTGCGCGCCTGCGCTATTCCAACCACGCGGTTGCGCTCGCGCAGCGCCTGGTCGTCGAGCGTGCGGGCGATTCCCTCGGCGATCGATGCGACCGAAGCCGCGTCGACCAGCACGGCAGCCTGGCCTACCACCTCGGGCAGGCTTGAGTTGTCGGCGGTGACGACCGGGCTACCGCAGGCCAGCGCCTCCAACGCTGGCAGGCCAAAGCCCTCGTACAGCGAAGGATAAACCGTTGCCGCGGCTAAATTATACACGGCGGGCAGGTCATCGTCGCCAACAAAGCGCAGCCAGCGCACCCGCTCGCCGAGCTGCGCCCGCTCGATCGCCGTGAAAATACTTTCGTCCATCCAGCCACGCTGACCAATCAGGATCAGCGCTAGGTCATTGGCGACCCGCCCGCTCTGCACGAGCAGCGCAAAGGCCTCGACCAGCCGCTCGACATTCTTACGCGGCGAAAGCGTGCTGACAAACACCAGAAAGCGATCGGGCAGGCCCAGCCGCGCCTTGACTTCGGCGCAGTCGGCGGGCGCACGCGGCCCAAATCCGGCGCTAAGCCCAGGGTACACTATCTCGATCTTCGCCGGCGGCACATGCAGCAGCCGCTCAAGATCGCGCTGGGTGGCCTGCGAGTCGGCCAGAATGATATCGGCACGGCGAGTTGCGCGTGGAACTGCCGCCGAAAGGTAACGCACCATACTTGGCACGGTCAGCTCGGGGAACACCAGAAACGAGAGATCGTGGACGGTCAGCAGTGTGCGTGCCCGCGTGGGCGGCAGCACAAAATCCGTCGCATGCACCAGGTCGAGCCGTCCGGCGAACAGCTCGACTGGCAGCGGCACTCGCGCCCGCTGCCAGAGCTGGGTCAGGCGACGCGGCGAAAGCGGGATGGGCACAGCGCGCACATGGGCGTATTCGCGGCACAACTGCCAGAGCGCAGCGCGATACGGGTTCTCGGCAGGGATCGCACCAGCGGCAAAAAAAAGCCGGTAGCTGTGCTGCTGGCCCTGCGACACAATCGCCCGCACCAACTCGCGGGTGTAACGGCCAATTCCGCCGCCCTGATGCAGCGCGGCTGTGTAATCGATTCCAATAATCATAGTTGAGAGCCGAGCTTCTAGAACAAAGAACAGAGAACAAAGAATCGAAAGCCGAAAATCACTCCCTAGCTCCTAGTCTTTTGTTCTCTGTTCTCTGTTCTCTGTTCTCTGTTCTCTGTTCTCTGTTCTCTG
>JACMIM010000873.1 GCA_014381165.1 Roseiflexaceae bacterium | reverse complement strand
TCCTACACATTTGAAAAAGCGGTCGCGTGACCGACAACTGGCGTAGTGAGTTTCCGTGGGGGCGGGTTTCCATGGTGGGGGCGGGTTTCAAACCCGCCCCCACGCCCAGAGAACTCGCCCCCACGCCATGAGAACCCGCCCCACACCAATTTCAGACTACCTCTGCGCCAACCGACGCCGCATCACTGGCAGCAGCAGATACACCAGTAGCACGACATCCAGCGCCAGTTCGAAGATCGCAAACTCGTTTCCGAAATGGCGGGAATCCCAGTAGCTGACTGGGCTGTGAAAGCGATACGACCACTCGAACGGCCAGAACACCACCGGCCCGTCGTCATAATGGGTCAATATGTCGATGATGCTGTGCGAGAGACAGCCGACGGCGAACCAGAACGCCCCGCGCCGCCAATTCCCCGGTCGCTGGCGAAAACGCCACAGCAGCACAAGCGTGATCGAAAGCAGTGTTGGCGAGTGTAGTAGCTGCGTGCTGGCGATCCAGATTGGATCGTGGAAGTAATTTTCGCTAAAAGCTTCGTTCATGATCTTACGGATGTCTGCGTCCTGGGCGACCAAGCGGGCATGGAGCAGTGTGCCGACCGAAAGCAGCAGCAGCGCAAGGTCGGGCACGACTGCGCCAAGCAGAAACGGCGTCGCGGGAATAGCAACTTGCTCTTGGCTGACGCGCCGCAACGCCGCATTGATAATCAGATGCGAAGGTGTATTCACACGAATAATCCAATCAAGCTGTGATAGCATGGTTATGGCAAAGCGCTAAGATGTGGTGGCGCATAACGATCACGCGGTGGCGATTGAGTAATAAGCCTTCGCTGGGACAAACGACACTGGATTTGCACCTATTATGTTGAGAAAGTAACCTAAATCTGTTGGTCACAACATCCTACCATATCATCATCGCCGACGACACCGAGGCTATTCGTTTACTTCTGGCTCGCATTGCTGCTCGTGCGTATCCGTCCGCCCGCGTTTCCGGTCTCGCTGATGGCCAAGACGCCTTAGATCTCTTCCTCGATCAAGGGGCCGATTTGATTATCACCGATAACAATATGCCGCGCCTGAATGGCCTACAACTTATTCACGGTGTGCGCGCCCACAATCCACACGTCCCCATTCTCATGGTCTCGGGGTATCCGCTTGTCGAGCTAGCGGCGCGTCAGGCTGGTGCTACGATGTTTCTCGCCAAGCCATTTGAAGTCGATCGCCTGATCGCAGTTCTCCATGCACTGCTGCCGCCGAACTAACAGTTTTGCTCGGGCTGCTCCCAACGCAGCGCCACCGCGACCACCCGGCGGCTGAAGCTGCGGGCGAGCATTACGAAGCCCGCCTGCGCGGGCTGACACGGTGTTCAGCCCGCGCAAGCGGGCTTTGTACCCCCAGCCGCGTGGCTTCAGCCGCGCGGCGGCCTAATCGCCAGCGCATTGACAAACGTGCCCGCTCGCTATAGACTATCACCCATTACTTTCCCTGCAAGCTTCCGCATTGTTCTAGATTCCGCCCGCGCTCTGCGCACGGCTGGCTTTGACATAATCTACAGCGTTCAAGCAGTACGTGTTACGTCCCCACGACGCAATACGCGATATGCCTAGGTGGCTTTCATGGCTGATGCGTCCCCGCGATCGCTCCGCGAACGAGCTGCCGGTTCCGGCACGCTTCGCGCACCGCTCCACGTTTCTGCCGCGCTACGCCGCACGCTGCCGGTCGCCGTTGTGCTGATCGGGCTGCTTGCTGTGTGGGAGGGCAGCAAGTTGCTGTTTGGCATCTCCGACCAGCGGCTTCCGCACCTCAGCGCGATCGTCGAGGCCATGTTCACGCGCACACAGGGCGGCAGTGGGCCGCTGCTGATTACGCAGATGCTGATCAACGCCTGGGCGACGCTGCGCGTGGCGCTGGCTGGCTTTGCGCTGGGCGCACTACTTGGCATTGTCCTAGCGCTGCTGCTGACTCAATCGCGTGTGCTGGAGCGCGGGCTGCTGCCGTATGTGATCGGCTCGCAGACCGTGCCGATTCTGGCGATTGCGCCGATGGTGGTGGTGGGTATGGGCCGCATGGGCGCGCCGATCTGGGTTGCTCAGGCGGTGGTTGCCGCCTACCTGACTTTTTTCCCGGTCACAATTGGCATGCTGCGCGGGCTGCGCGCAACCTCGGATCAAAGCCGCGATCTGATGCATTCTTATGCCGCCAGCCGCGCGCAGCTATTCTGGAAGCTCCAACTGCCAGCCTCGCTGCCACTGCTGTTTATATCGCTGAAAGTCGCGGCGACCGCTAGCATCATCGGCGCGATCATCGCCGAGCTGCCAGCGGGCAGCCGCGAGGGCATTGGGGTCGCCATCCTGACCTCCGCACAGTTCTACAACTCGCGCCCGCCCGCGCTCTATGTGACCATCCTGGTGGCCGCGCTGCTGGGCGTGGTGATGTATGGGGCCGTAGCCCTGGCCGAATCGGTGGTGCTGCGAGGACGACAGACGGGGTCGTAAATGTACCCTGTAGCGCACTATGTGTTAGGACTTACGCAGTTGGCGGTTCCTGCCTACGGCAGCATGGAAGATGCATCTTTTTTGTTTCGGTTTTTGGCGCAGAGCGCCAAAAACCGAACCAATTATTCGTTATTTCCTTGTCCGCCGCAGGCGAAAAAGACGCTTTAAGCGAAAGTCCTGACAGTGAAGGTTGAATTCAAGCAAGGCTATGCACACACCAATCATCGAGTTCGACCGGATCAGCAAAATATACAGCAGTGGGGCTGGTGCTATCAGCGCACTGCACGATGTTACCCTGTCGATTGCGCCAGGCGAGTTCATCGCGTTGATTGGACCGAGCGGCTGCGGCAAAAGCACCCTGATGCGCCTGATCGGCGATCTGGAGCAGCCCACCAGCGGCACAGTGCGGGTGAACAACAAAACGCCGCGCCAGGCCCGGCTCGACCGCGAATACGGCATTGTGTTCCAATCGCCGGTGCTGTACGAATGGCGCACGATTCGCAAAAATGTCGAACTGCCGCTCGAACTGATGGGCCAGCCCGCCGCGCAGCGCCGCGAACGGGCGAGCAACCTGTTGCGCCTGGTGGGCCTTGGCGATTTTGGCGAGGCCTATCCGCATCAGCTCTC
>JACMIM010000872.1 GCA_014381165.1 Roseiflexaceae bacterium | reverse complement strand
GTGCGCAGCGGGCTGCTGGGCGACACGGCGGCGGCGACCACGGCCCTGTCCGAGGCTGTGCGCCTGCGCGTTGAACAAGGCGACACTGCTGGGGCTGATCTGGCACGGCACAACCTGCGGCACTTTGGCCTGATCGCAGCGCCAGTCGGGCCGACGGCCGGCCGGCGACGTTCGCAGCCAGGTGGGCCACGGCTGGCGATTGTTGCGCTCGCGGCGCTGATTGTCGCGCTGCTGGTGGGGCTAATCTGGAACACCTTGGGCGGCGCGAACGCTGGGGGGGCCGCCCTTGCAAGCGCCACGCCGCTTGCGATCGTGGCCGCGCCGACAGCGGCAGCAAGCCCCGAGGCGGCGACAAGCACCGCGCCAACGCAGCAACCAAGCAGCACACAACAGTCAAGCAGTACACCGCAAGCAGTACGCCAGCCAACACCAGCCAGCGGAGCAACAGCAAGCCCACTTTGTCGCGTGGACGCGGTGCAGCTGAACCTGCGCGCCGGGCCGGGCACGGACTATCCGGTAGTCGGCGTCCTGGCCAACGGCGCAGCCCCCCGACCGATCGGGCGCAGCGCCGACGGCCAATGGATCAGTGTCGAAGGCGTGGCATTTGGCGCAGGCTGGCTCAGCGCCGACCCAAGCCTGGTGACGTGCAACCTGGCGGTAGACAGCCTGCCACAGATCGACACACCGACCAGCCTGGTACCGACGCGCCAACCAACCGCGCCGCCCACCGTGCGCCCAACGTTGCGACCAACCGAGCCGCCCGCGCTGCCGACAGCAGCGCCGCCAACGGAAGCGCCCAGCGCCACCCCAGCGCCACAGCCAAGCGTCACGCCAAGTGAAGAGCCGCAAGTGCCGCCCTCGCCAGCACCCATCCAGCCCACACCTACGCCGATTCCGCCCTCGGCCACACCAATTCCGTCAATCGCAACACCTGAACCGACTGCTACGCCAATTCCGCCGACTGCCACGCCCGAGCCAACGGCCACGCCGATTCCGCCAACATCAACTGTGTCGACACCAACGCCGACCGAGGAAAGCCCGTTTCTACCACCTACGTTTCTTACGGCTACGCCCACGCTGCTCGCGCTGAATCTGTAGCGAGGCGGGCGCGATGTCGTACCAGGGTTGCTGTAACCCGTGACCAGCGAGCCGTTAAGGTTTACTGCTGTGTATATTTGGGACAGAAGACGCTGCAACGTTGGCGTCGGCGAAATCACCTCCGGCGGAGTTTGGGGATGGCTTCGCGAACCCCAATAACTTTGCATCAGCCATGAGAATGTAACTACGTGTAAGTTGCAGAAAAGCAAGGTATGCATACAATAGTGGATGGTTTCTCATTGCCTTGTAGCCCGGAAAGGTTCAACCAACGATGAACTTCTCAACGCCATTGCCGCCTGTGCTCGAACTGCGCGTGGCGCTCACCACCAAGCAGTACGAACGATTCGTCGAGTTCTATTGTGTCGGCCTTGGATTGGAGCCTACTCAGCTTTGGACGGGTGCGGAGGATCGCGCCGTTATCCTGGACATGGGCAAGGCGACCTTGGAACTGTTTGATGAACCACATGCTGCGGCAGTCGACCAGATCGAAGCAGGCAACCGCGTGAGTGGGCCGATTCGCTTTGCGTTGCAGGTTCCTGATTTACAAGCGGCACTGGAACGATTGCTCGCACACGGCGCTAAGATCGTCCATCCACCCGTTGTAACTCCGTGGGGGCATCACAATGTGCGGGTGCAAGACCCAGACGGGCTGCAAATCACGTTATTCCAAGTTCCTGCATAAGCACACCAACGACCAGGCTAATCTGGGTTCCACGCTAGGGTGACAAGCGAGTGTTGTAGAATAGGCCGAAGTGGGAGAAACAAAGCACATCTAGGTCGTTTTATAGGCAACCATAGGGAGCCAGCCCACAGTATGATGCCTACGCCTTACGGCCGTGCGGAACCCAAGTTACCCGTACAGCGGCGCGGTTATACGCTGCTCGTGCCCACAGGAAGCTGACCACAAGTAGAGGGAACAAAGTGTTTCAGGCCGCAGGAAAATCAGTTTGTGCTAGTATAGCCAGAGCAGAGATTGCGCATGCGGTTCACGCGACAAACAGGTGGAACGATGTCTAGTAGCAACTTTCGCCTTGCAATTGCCACGTATATTCGTGAGCAGGCCCAACCGCTGGATAAGTACAGTCATCAGCCACGCCTGTACGCAGTTGCAACCGATCTTGGCGAGGATCAAAGCTACGACGACGATATTCTGTATGCTGCCGCCTGGTTGCACGATATTGGCGTGTTCATCGGTCATCGGCCTGCCGACCCTCACGAGCTTGCGAGCTGGGATAATGTCGCGTATGCTGTCCAAACGGTGCCGCAGCTCTTGGCACACTGGAACTTTCCTGACAGCAAAGTTGCTGCGGTAGTCGGCGCAATTGCCACACATCTGCCGCATCAACAGCCAACGACGACCGAAGGCATTCTTTTGCGCGACGCCGATATATTAGAGCAACTTGGCGCCATCGCTATCTTGCGAACCGTCAGCAAAGTTGGTCGCGATACGCGCTTCCGCACCTTTGCCGATGCAGTTCAACAACTGCAACGCAACGTCGATACGTTACCCCGCCAACTACACCTACCCAAAGCGCACCAACGCGCCCAATCACGTATTCAATCCGTGCGCGCCTTTCTAACAGCTGCACACGAGGAAGCGATGGGGCTGCCATTGTAATTCTGCCGCTAGCGTTGCTTTTCCGATTGAGTATGCCCTAAAAATCCCCAGTGCGCGCTCAACGCAAGCAGGATGCGGCGAAGTCACCCACAAGCTCCGCAAACTGCGTGTGGTGTTCCATAAAGCCCATGTGCTTGGCCGGCGCGAGCGGGCTGCTCTGGGCGGTTGGCACATCCTGGCTGATTCGCGCGCTGGCTTCGGGTTTGCAGACCGGGTCGCGATTCGCCGCTACCACCAGGGCCGGAATACGAATCGTCTTCAGGGTCGCGGTCGCATCATAGCGCAGCATGCCGAACATGCCGCGGGCTAACACGGCAGGCGAAATATACAAGCCGTAGCGCGACGCGAAATCGATCTGTTGCCAGGTTTCCGTGCCGGCAAAGCCACTCAGCTTGGTCGATAGATGCGAACTGCCATTCAGATAGCTCAGCCAGTTCATAGCCCAGACCAGCGGCGAAAGCCAGATCATCAGGTGCAACAATGGCACGATCACCGGGCGCTCCAGTGCGGTGTTCAACGCGGCCAGTGTTGTGGTGCGCACTGGATTTGTGTAGGTGGTGTGAACCAAGACCAGCCCCGCAACGCGCGTGCCCAGCGCCTCGGGGAACAGGCGGCAGAACGTCAGCGTGACCATCCCGCCGATGCTGTGCCCCACCAGAATCACCGGCTGCCCGTCGGCAAGACCCACGACGGCGTTAAGATCGCTGGCGAACTTCTCAAGGCTGTAGTCATGATTGTTGGGGCGGGTCGATTCAGCAATTCCCGGCAAATCCCAAACAATCAGATGAAACCGGTCGCGTAGGTCGCGCTTGGCAGCGTACCACTCGGTGCTATCGGTGCCCCAGCCGTGCGTGAAGATCAGCACGGGGCCAGTGGCAAGCCCGTAGTGTTCGACTTGAAGCTCGGTTCCATCTGGTCGTGGCAGCTTTTGAATACGCCCATCGCGTGCGCCAGTCGGCGGATTCTCGGTCGAGCTGCGGCTAATCAGGCGCAGAAACAGCCGTACAATCAGGCCGCCGGCAACCGCCCACAGCAGCAGCAGCAGCCCACTTACAAGCAGCGCAGTAGGCGCATTCAGCCCAAAATCAGGATTGAAAACTGTTTGATCGAGCACTGCATCATACACCCACGAGTTGCGGTACCATTCGCGCAGCAGATACACCGCGCCGCCGATGATGCCCAGCGAAAACAAGCCCGAAAACCAGATTGCAATAATTGCCGTCGGTATCATAGCCGTGAAGTACTCCTTGTAAAACTCAGAAAAACGAATCACGTTGCGAGCATGTGACCTACGCCCACTCCCAGGCACAAGAAATCTCTTAGGGACTCTCGAACAATAAGCTAGCCATAACTCGTGATATACTCCAGCGAACCTGTAGCTGGAGAGAGATCAACAGTGGCTACTTATTTATTCGAG
>JACMIM010000099.1 GCA_014381165.1 Roseiflexaceae bacterium | reverse complement strand
GGCCCTCGCGTAGCAGCGCGGTCAGCATACGGTAGCGGCGCAGCGCAGCCTTATCATCCCCAAAGCGGGCCAGCAGATCGGCGGAGGATAGGCGGGGAAGGTCAGTCATAGGAGCTGGGGGCTAGGAGCTAGGACGATAGAGTTTATTACTCCGGTCTCTAGCCCAAAGATGGGTTATGTCGGCGAAAGATCGTGTCGACCGAGATGCCGCTGTGAATGCGCTGGATGACCTCGGCCAGCAGCGGTGCGATCGTCACCGTCTTGAGGGCAGGCCAGCGCTTCTCGGCGGTAATCGGCAGCGTGTCGGTGGTAACGACTTCTTTGATACAGCTGTTGGCCAGCCGCTCGGGCGCGTTGCCAGCCAGCACGCCATGGACGGCGCAGGCATAGACTTCGCGCGCCCCACGGCTCATGAGCAGTTCGGCAGCCTCGATCATCGAGCCACCGGTCATCATCTCGTCGTCGACCAGAATACAGCGTCGGCCATCGACCTCGCCAATCAGGTTGAGCGCCTCGACGCGAGTGATCTGGCCAGCCCGATTGCTGAGCTGCTGAATGCGGCGCTTCTCGACAATCGCCAGCGGCGCACCAAGCAGCTCGGCGAAATTGCGGGCGCGCTTGGCAAAGCCCAGATCAGGCGAAACGACCGTAACATCATTCCAGTTGCGCTCGGCGAAGTGGCGGGCCAGCAGCGTCATCGCGCTCAATTCGTCGACTGGGATGCTGAAGAAGCCCTGGATTTGCCCGGCGTGCAAGTCCATCGTGACCACCTGCTGCGCGCCGGCCACCTGGATCATATCGGCCAGCAAGCGGGCGGTGATCGGCACACGCGGCTGGTCGCGCTTGTCGGTGCGGCCATACGGGTAGTAGGGAATCACGGCGGTGACCCGCCCCGCAGCAGCGCGGCGCACTGCGTCGAGCAGGATCAGCAGCTCCATGATCCGGTCGCTGAGTGGTGAACACAGCGACTGCACGACGAACACGTCCTTCTCGCGCACGCTTTCATTCAGGCGAACGAAAATGTTTTCATTGACGAACGAGGCAACGGTGCAATCGCCCAGCGGCACGTTCAGCCGGGCGCTAATCGCCTGAGCCAGCTCGGGGTTGCCATTGCCGGAAAAAATACGAAACTCGTCGAAACGCCCGCTCATGGCAGCTCTCCCTCGGCAGTGCATCCGTATACGCGGCATGGAACCATACAAGCAAAGCTCTGTCAAATGAACACCCCGTACCCAAAGGCATGGCAAAGTCAGCGACAGACCGGAAAACTGTCCACAGATTGCGCAGATTCCACAGATTCCAGAAAAATAATCTGTGGAATCTGCGCAATCTGTGGGATGATAATCGGACTTTGACATGGCCCTGCCCCGCACGGCAGGGCTAGAGCGAAGGTGCAAAGAAGCAGCAAAGAACAGGGGACAAGGGTCGGTATCTAGCCGTCCCCGTCCCCTATTTCCTGTTCCCTGCTCGCTACAACGCTACTTTGTCGTGAGCGGGATGAACACTGTGCGGAGCGTCGCTGTGGTGGTTGCTTCGGTTGCGATGCTGCCAGAAGCGCCTTGCACCGTTGCCATAACATCCAGCATGGTATTGGCCGGGTAGCCGCCCGCAGGCATCCTGCCACTGGTCGGCGTGGCGGTCGCCGTGTCCACCACCCACATGCCGCTGTTAGTGGCCGTGGTGGTGTAGACGACGCTGTTTACCGCTTGCACCGTCGCCCCGCTTGTGCGCGGCGTGATGGTTACGGTGACCTGCCGCCCTGCTGTGGCCGTGCCCTGCACCAATAGCATGCGGGTTGCCCCGAACGTCGTGCGGCTGATCGCTACGGTGGGCGGCGGCGTAATCGTCAACGTCCCGGCAACAAACACAAACTGGTAGTTCGTCGCCGCGAGGCTGCCCACTGTGCAAGTAATCGGGTAGCTGCCTGCCGGACTGCTGGCCGTGGCGCTGGTGGTGCAACTTGGCGTGCCAGTCACGCCGCTGGTGGCCAGCGTTT
>JACMIM010000871.1 GCA_014381165.1 Roseiflexaceae bacterium | reverse complement strand
GCGTACCCCATTTTCAATACGAGTATGACACACGACTCCGAAACACCACCCGACGACATCCTATCTTTTGACGCCACCACGTTTGACGCCGAACTACGCGAACTACTGGTTGCGCCGAACGTGGCCACGCTGCGGGAAGGCGTGGCTGCGCTGCAGGCGGGCTGGCTCGCCGCCGACCGGCCCGAT
Source organism: Roseiflexaceae bacterium (assembly GCA_014381165.1). Lineage (GTDB taxonomy): Bacteria > Chloroflexota > Chloroflexia > Chloroflexales > Roseiflexaceae > JACMIM01. The sequence goes on along the minus strand of JACMIM010000871.1, from coordinate 12,556 downwards.
GCCAATGGCGCAGGCATCAGCTTTCCTTTTAGCTTTATCGCCGAGGAACTCGCCCAGATCGGCGCAGCGTTGACGATCGAGCGGGCGCGCTATTACGTCGAGCGCCTGCGGCGGAGCGGCGGCCAGCCCCGCACCAATGGCGTGAACGACCTCGACTTGAACCGCTGGAAGACCTACGCCGATATTCAGACCGACAGCCTTTGGCAGATCGAGCGGCGCGATAAGGTCGGCGCGCACACGGCCGGCTACTGGGGCAACTTCGTCCCGCAGATTCCCAACCAGATGATGCGCCGCTACACCAAAAAGGGTGACTGGGTGCTAGACGCCTTTGCAGGCAGCGGCACAACCCTGATCGAGGCCCAACGGCTTGGCCGTAACTGCCTGGGTGTCGAACTGCAAGAAGATGTGGCCGCAAGTGCCCGCGCCCGTGTGGAAAGCGAGCCAAATCAGCATGGTACGATCGGCCAGATCGTGACTGGCGACAGCAGCGGTGTTGACTTCCGCGCACTGCTTGGGCAGCACGGCCAGCAGCAAGCCCAGCTTGTGCTACTACACCCGCCCTATCACGATATCATCAAGTTCAGCAGCGATCCACGCGATCTTTCGAACTGCGGCACGGTCGAGCGCTTTCTTGAACAACTTGGCGAAGTAAGCGAACAGGCGGCGCAGGCGCTAGCACCAGGTGGACATCTGGTATTAGTGATCGGCGATAAGTACGCCAGGGGCGAGTGGCTGCCGCTTGGTTTTCAAGCTATGCAGGCATTACAGCGGCCTGGCCTGACGCTTAAAAGCATTGTGGTCAAGAACTTCGAGGAAACCACCGGCAAGCGCACGCAAAAAGAGCTTTGGCGCTACCGTGCGCTGGCCGGCGGCTTTTTTGTGTTCAAACACGAGTATATCTTTGTGTTCGAAGCAACCGGTTGATCGCTAACGAGGAAGTGCCATTCGTGAACCCAATAGCCCGGCGCTTCAGCGCCGGGTCGTGTATCAGCGCCGGGTCACGCGGAATTCATTCGCTGGTCGTGGCGCGGGGATCGGTGTTCATCACCAACCGCTCAAGCAGCATTTGAATGTCACTTTGGTATGGCGCAGCCAGCGTTCCCCCCGCGAGGTCGTCGCGCAAGCGCAACAAGCCCTGGCGCACCGCAGCACGAACGGCCTTATGCGAGACCGCCAGTTGCTGCGAAATCTCGGCGACCGTTAGCCCGCCATAATAGGCCAAATCGATCGCCTGACGCGAGAGCGGCTGGAGATGATCAAGAATTTGGCAGATACGCTCACGCGATGGAACGCTCGCTCGCGTGGTAGCGTGCTCGTACACCGCCTCCTGACGGGCGTGTAGACGCGCTGCCAGCCCTGGCCGCAGTAATGCCAGTGCGTGCCGGCGCGTAGCGCGGGCCAGCCAGGCCGCAAGATCGACCGAAGCATGAGCCGCGGGCGGTGTACGCCACAGTTCGGCAAAAACCTGCTGCACAACCTCGGCGGCCTGCGATTGTTCAGCGACAATACAGCGGGCAGTCTTATACACAACCACGATATAGCTGTCATACAATGCAGCAAGCGCGTGCCGGTCGCGGCGGTGAACACTGTGGAGCAGGGCTAAATCATTGTTCGCACTGCCGGGCGAACTCGAAGCACTAACGGCATCAGCGGTCGTGGACATAGTGGCAAGCCTTCGGCTACGGGTTGATGTGTTCACTAGTAGATGTAGCATAAAGCGTACCGAGAACAGTATCAGTACAATATCTATCCTGTTATCGTAACGCGCTCCTTATCAATACCACGAGGCTCACCACGTAGTCCTGTTTGATTGGCCCCCAGGCCAACCAGTTCGGCGCTGCCTTGCCACAGCTGGCGCGCTTTAGAAAGATCTCGCGACTCAGCCGATGAAGCGATCGGGCGTTGCCCAGCAATGTATGCGCCAGATAGATCAGCGAACGCTGGGGCATCGATCAGGCGTGCGAGGTTGCGACCGGACGTTGCAACGCGGCTGATGCCGGGAGCACGGTCGCCAAGCAGCGGCAGCAGCCGATTCCAGGCGAAGCGGGTGAAGGCATCGGCCTCACGCGCAAGATTTGTACCCGGCATCAGGCCGGGATCAAACATATTGACCGTGATTGAAATATCAGCCGCTTTGAGCCTGCGGTCGAGCTCATACCCACACAGCAGGTTGCACAGCTTTGACGTACCATAACGATGCCGCCCGGTCAGAACCGTGCTCTCGCCGCGCTCCGCTGGATCAGGAAAGCGCTCGGGGAAGGCTAGCTCCGCAGCATCACGAAAGCGTGGCGCGTAGCCACCAATCATTTTGGCGATCGGATCAGCGGGATCGTGGGTGCCGCTGCCGACGATCACAATCCGGCCTGGCTGCCGCATCTGCGGCAGCAGCAGGTTGATGAGTAGAAAGTGCCCAAGGTGGTTGACGCCAAAGCAAGTCTCGAATACAACGGCGGTGTAGCTGGTGCCGGAAACAATCTGGATGCCTGCGTTGCAGACCAGTCCGTACAACGGCGGCAGATCACTGGTGGCCAACTCGCTGGCAAAGGCGCGCACCGAGGCCAGCGAGGCAAGATCAAGCGGCATTGCGCGAATGTTCGTATTGCCAGTTTCAGCCGCAGCCTGCTGCGCGACCTGAGATGCTTGCTGGTTGCGGCTGGCAATCACAACGCTCCAATCAGCATGAGCGCTGGCTAGCTCACGCACACATGCATAGCCTAAGCCAGTGTTTCCGCCGGTGACAATCACTGTTTGTGTCGAATTCATAATCCGTCTCCTATGGTACAATCCGGCATAACACCCTATATGATGCTACTGTAAACATTATACAGCTGATGTGTTCCTTGTCAACATTAGTTTCTACGTAATCAACTACATTGCTAGGACTTTCGCTTGCGAGGCTCCTTTCGCTTGCGGCAAGCATGGTACTTTTATTTATTATTTCGGTTTTTGGCGTGGGCACGCCAAAAATAGAAATAATAAAGGACTTACGCAGTTGCCCAAGCGTTTTCATTTCGCCTGCGGCGGGCAGGGAAATAACCAATAATTGTTTCATTGTTTGGTGCAAAGCACCAAACAATGAAACAAAGAAGATAGATGTTCCATGCTGCCGCAGGCTGAAGTCGCCAACTGCGTAACGCCTAATATAGTTATTTCTCTTGCCCACCGCAGGCGAAAAGCGAAAGTCCTACTTGCTATGGAACTAGAACAGCCCAAGCGACCATACCATCATGGTGATTTGCGCAATGCCCTGCTTGTTGCGGGGCAACAGCTTTTACAGGAGGAGGGTGTTGCCGCGCTCGATCTGCGCAAGGTCGCGCGGCGGGCGGGTGTGAGCCATGCTGCGCCCTACCGGCATTTTGCCGACAAGCAGGCGCTGCTGGCCGCGCTCGCGGAAGAAGGCTTTCGTTTGCTCACCGCCAGCATCCTGGCCGCACGCGACAGCGCCGCAAACGAGCCGCGCACCCAGCTTCTGGCAATGGCGCGGGCCTATGTACATGTTGCGATCAACGCACCAGATTTGACCCGCATCATGTTCGGCGGCGCAATCGGCGACCGCGCAGCGTTCCCGACGCTCTACGCTACCTCGAAGGAGTCGTTTATTGCGCTCAGTAGCGTGATCGAGCAAGGCCAGCACAGCGGCGTGATCGTGCCAGGCGACCCAATCCGGCTCACACTCGTGACATGGTCGCTCATGCATGGCTACGCGATGCTGCTGGTAGAAGGGCAAATCCCCGGTGCGTCAGGCGATCCAGCCACGCTCGAGGCCGACATCGAGCGCTGCATCGAGACACTGTATTCGGGATTAGCGCTCCACTGAAACACAGGAGTTACGCGGTGACGTGCCAATGCCTGATGCGCTAGCGGCTGAAGCCACTGGTTGGCAGGACGAAGCCCACCTACGCGGGCTAAAACATTGGCTTCAGCCCGATGGCAGCGTGCGACCACGTAACTTCTGTATAAAACTTGGTGGCTTGCTGACTTGGTGGTAAAGTTTGCGTACACGAAATCAAAGGAGCGAACTCATGGCCGACATGCTTGTTTCCACCGAGTGGCTGTCCACTCACCTGGGCGACCCGACTGTGCGCCCAATCGACGTGCGCTGGTATCTGACCGAGCCGACGCGCGGGCCACAGGACTATGGCGAGGCGCACATTCCCGGCGCGGCCTATCTCGATCTCGATCAGGATCTAGCTGCGCCGCCCGGCCAAGGGCCAGGCCGCCACCCACTGCCCACACCCGAACGCTTCGCCGCCGCCGCTGCCCGCGCTGGCATCAGCACTGGCACGCATGTCGTTGTATATGACGCCAGCGGTGGGGCCTACGCGGCGCGGCTGTGGTGGTTGCTGCGACACTTCGGCCACGAAAACGTCTCGCTGCTGGATGGCGGCTGGATGGAGTGGCTGGTACGCGGCTGCGCCACCGAAAGCGGCCAGCCACAGATCGCCCCAGGCTTATTCGTGCCACACACGCGCCACGGCTTTCTCGTGGATGCGGGCGAAGTCGAGGCGCTGCGCCAGACACCCAGCGCACTGCTGCTGGACGCACGCGCCGCCGAGCGCTACGAGGGTCGGGTCGAGCCGATCGACGCACGGGCAGGCCACATTCCTGGCGCGGCCTCGGCTCCATTCGCCGCCAACCTACGCGAGGACGGCACGTTCAAAAGCCCAGACGAGCTGCGCGAGCGCTTTACCAAGGCCGGTGCCGAAACTGCGACGCCAGTGGTCAGCTACTGCGGCTCCGGCGTCACCGCCACCCACAACATCTTCGCCATGCTGTTGGCGGGCCTGCCCGAGGCGCTGCTGTACGAGGGTTCCTGGTCGGACTGGAGCAGCGACCCAGCGCGCCCAGTAGCAACCGGCGAAGAGCCGGGTTAGGAGCAGGGGTTGGGGCGAAGCATTTGCCCAGCTACAGCGGCAAAATTCGCGCCTACCACAACCTCCCATGAAACGGATTTAAACTCCTCGCCAGCGGCAAATGTTTCGCTGGGGATTCATCAGGGCAGGCGGCAGCGCGGCGACCAGACGACACAGCGACGCGCGGGAGGGGCACGGCATGCCGTGCCCCTCCCGCGCGTCGTCGTTTCTACGAACCAATTGATAGTGGCAAAAATAGCTTCACACCGCTGCTGGGCGGCGGCGGCACTACCACAGCCGGCTCCGTCTCATCGGCCTTGCGCAGCGCCGTGCTAACCGACCAGGCCGTAGCCTCGACCGCCGCGTCCTGCTGAAACACAAAGGTGTGTGGCCCAGCCTTGAGCGGCACGCGCAGCACGCTGACGGTGCTTGTGGGGCTGACGCCGCGCGTGCGAGATTGCGTTGTGCCTGGGTCGATCCGTACCAGGCCCGCGCCACTTTCCACCGTTATCGTGACCAAATAGGTGCCGCTGACCGGCGCGTTCAGCGAGATCGTCGATTGCAACCCCGTGCCGCGCGAGTTGCCGCCCCAGCTGCTGGGCACCGCCGCCACAGCATTCAGCGAGAACTCAAAGGCCATCTGGCCAACATTGCCCTCCAGCGCGACGACATGAACCAAGTTCTTGCCCGCCGTCAACGCGCTGCTGCCCCAGAATACCTCGCCGCCATACACCTTCTCGGCGGTGTAGACTTTGCTATCGGCGTTGTAGACTTCGAACAGCAGCGCGTCGGTGGCGGCTCCGCTGGCGGCGATGCGCAGATTAACCGGCGCTCCAGCGGCTACGTTGACCGGAATCCATTCCTCGCGGAAGGCATTACCCGCGCCGCCGAGTGTTCCGCTGCGGCTGCTGAACGGCAGCGCGTCGCTCACTTGCTCGGCGGGCGCAATCGCCACGCTCCAGGTCGTCTGCACCTGGGCCGTATCCTGCACAACCGCCAGCGTCTGGCTGCCCGCCGCAACAAATGCCGTGAACTCAGCGCCTGCTGTCGTGACAGTTCTGCGTAAATAGTTGCCGTTTAACACCAGCTGGTAGCGGCCCACACCAGCACCAAGCGTAAAGCGGTACAGGCCGTCGCTGGGAAAGTTGAGTGCGATCTGCGAAATACCGTCGCCGGCGTGTTGGGTTGCGCCAAAGCTGACGCCCTCCCAACTCATCGGCGTGGTTGCGACCGGCGTAATCTGAACGGCATAGCGCAGCGCCGCCGCATTTCCGTTCTTCGCCACAACCCGCAACGCATTGGCCCCAGCTACCAGGTTCGAGCTACCCCAGGCTACTTCGCCGCCGAACACCGGCGAGCTTGTGTAGATCTTCTCGCCACCATTGTACAGCTCGACCGTTACGCTATCGGTTGCGCCGCCAGCTACCGCCACACGAATGTTGACGGGCTGGGCTGTGGCAAGCTGCAGTGGAATTCGTTCCTCGGCAAAGAAGGCACCGCCGCCGAGCTGCGCGCTTTCCTCGCTAGCTGGCAGCGCGTCGGTTCCACCAACTGGTTGGACAGCTACACTCCACTCAGTTGTCGCAACGCTGGCCTGCTGGATAACTTGTAGCGTATGCACGCCAGCCGCCAGGAAGTAGGTCGCATCGTCGCTGCTGGGCGCTGCGCCTGCAACCACCGTCTTGATCACCGCGCCGCCATCGACTACCAGCTGGTAGCTACCCGCGCCCGCGCCAAGCGCGAAGCGGTACAGCCCGCTCTGCTGCGCGTTTACCTGCACAGCCGACTGCAAGCCCTGGCTCTGTGCCACACCGCTCAGCGTTGTCAGGTTTTCGCCAAAACGTGGCAGCGTATCCAAGCCATAGATATTCAGCCCATAGCTGAGCACGCTCGCACTGCTATTCTCTAGCGTGAGCAGAACGCGCTGGGCCGGGATGTTGGCATAACCCCAGACTGTCTCGCCAGTGCGGGCAGTCCAGCTTGGCGATCCCTCAAGCTGCAATGTGGCGCGCACGCTATCACCGGCGGCCCCGCCACTTACCGAGAACTGTAGATTACCGACACTGCCGCCGTAGAATTCGATCGTCGTGCGCTGACCAGCCAGGAGGGTGCCTGTGCTGTTGACAAAGACTTCGCCAGCTTCAGCGGCGCGCGCCGGGGCGGTAGAAAGGCTCGCGAGCGCTACTGCGATGACAAGAAATGCGGACGCCAGGTGGGAACGAAACTTCATTGTGGGACTCCAGATGCGAGACATTATATGTGCAAGACTGCATAGAGCATACAAAAGATGGGTCAGGCGCGGAATAGGCCGATAGTCCCGCCGTGCATCTTCTGCTACTCCCAATTGGGCGGCCAGATTTCAGCGCCGCCTGGATGGGCGTATGTTCTTGCACGCGCCCCTGATATGCGTGGGCTGAAGCCCACTGCTGGTATGCAAAACGCGCTTCAGCGCGTTGCCGTCCGTGAACGCGCTGAAGCGCGTTTCGGATACCAGCAGCGGGTTTTAACCCGCCTGCAACCGGTGCGCAAAACTATACGCCACACCACGCCAAATAGAGAACAAATGTTCTCTATGCTATACTACTTGCAACACGCCGAAACCAGGAACGAACGCCATGTCAACCCTTGAAGGCACCCTTGAGCGCATCACCTTCCATAGTGAAACCGACGGCTACACCGTTGCGCGGGTGCAGCCGCGTGATAAGCAGTATGTGGTAACGGTGGTCGGCAAGCTGTTGGGCGTGCGCGTCGGCGAATCGCTGGAGTTGGAGGGAACCTGGGCCGATCACGCCGAACATGGCAAGCAGTTCGTGGTCGAACGCTACCGCACATTGCTGCCAGCTACGGTCGAGGGCATCCGCCGCTACCTGGGTTCTGGCCTGATCAAGGGCGTTGGCCCCGCCACTGCCAAGAAGATCGCCGAAACCTTCGGCTCCTACACGCTGCATGTGATCGAGCACGAGCCGCACCGCCTGATCGAGGTGCCAGGGTTGGGCCGCAAGCGCGCCGAGGTCATCCAGCAGGCCTGGGCCGAGCAGCAGGAGATCAAGTCGATCATGCTGTTCCTTCAGGAGCTGGAACTCACGCCGGGCTTGGCCATTCGCATCTACAAGCAGTACGGCAGCCAGTCGCTCAACATTGTGCAGGAGACACCCTACCGGCTCGCCGACGAGGTGTACGGCATCGGCTTTCTGACGGCAGACACGATCGCGCAGTCCATGGGCATTCCGCATGATTCGCCCCAGCGGATCGGCGCGGGGCTGCGTTTTGTGCTCGGCGAGGCGGCCAACGATGGTGACTGCTTTTTGCCCTGGGACGAACTCGTTGCCAAGGGCGCGAAACTGCTCGGCTGCGAGCCGCCAGCAGTGGCCGCTACGCTGGAGGCGATTGCAATCACACGCGAGGTGGCGCTGAAGACCTGGGACGGCCAGCGCTGCGTGTACCTGCTCCCCTTCGATCGGGCCGAGCATGGCTTGGCCGAGCGGCTGCGCGAACTGATGCTGGGCACGTCAGAAATCGCCAACTTCTACCGCAGAGCCAACTGGCAGCGCGTGTTTGCATTTCTGGCCGAGAAGCGCGGCATCGACCTAGCCGTCAAGCAGCGCGAGGCGGTCAAAATGGCGCTGACCAACAAGGTCAGCATTTTGACCGGCGAGCCGGGCACTGGCAAAAGTACAACGTTGCGCACAGTAGTAGCGGCCCTGCGCCAGCGCGGTGAAACCGTGCTGCTGGCCTCGCCGACTGGCCGCGCCGCCAAACGGCTGGCCGAGGCTACCGGCGCAGAGGCCACAACTATCCACCGCATGCTCGAGTACTCGCCCGCCGGCGGCTCGCACTTCAAGCGCAACGCCGAATACCCGCTGGAAACCAGCTTTGTGGTGATCGACGAGGTCAGCATGCTCGACCTGCTGCTGGCGAACAATCTGCTCAAGGCCATCCCGCGCGGGGCGCACCTGCTGCTGGTGGGCGACGCCGACCAACTGCCGAGTGTTGGCCCTGGCCGGGTGCTGCGCGACCTGTTAGATAGCCTGGCCGTGCCGAGCGTACATCTCGACGAGATATTTCGCCAAGCCGCCGACAGCGGGATTATCACCAACGCGCACCGCATCAACAGCGGCGAGATTCCGATCACCCAGGGCATGGCCGATTTCTTTTTTTTCACCGCGCCGCAGCCGCAGCCCTGCGCCGAACTGGTGGTCGAACTGGTCACACAGCGCATCCCCAACAAGTTCGGCCTCGACCCGCGCCGCGACATCCAGGTGCTTTCGCCCATGCACCGCGGCGAGGCCGGTGTGGCCAGCCTGAACGGGCTGCTCCAGGCTGCGCTCAACCCCCAGCGCGAGGGCCATGCCGAGAAAGTCTTTGGCAGCATCACCTTTCGGCTGGGCGACCGCGTCATGCAAATGCGCAACAACTACGATCTTGATGTCTATAATGGCGATATTGGCGAGGTCGTGGCACTCGATTCAGTCGAGCAGCTGATGACAGTGCGATACGATGCCGAGCGCGATGTGGCCTATGATTTTGCGCTGCTGGACGAGCTGACGCACGCCTATGCGATCTCGATCCACAAATCGCAGGGCGCAGAATACCCCTGCGTGGTGATTCCACTGCTGATGCAGCACTACAACCTGCTCCAGCGTAACCTGATCTACACCGGCGTCACGCGCGCAAAGCGCCTGGTGGTGCTGGCGGGCGATAAGCGCGCACTGGCCCGCGCCGTCGCCAACAACGAGGTCACGCAGCGCTACACCGGCCTGGCGCGCCGCTTGTAAGGGCGAAGCGACCAGGTGACGAGATGACTCAATATGTGGCCGATACGCTACACGCCGCGTTTCAGATCAGCACCAAGCACAACGCCCATCAACAGGTGGTATGGCACCAGCCACGAGATAATCGGGTAGGGCGCGTAGAAGAAGAACAGAAACAGCAGCGGCACATACAGCAGTGCGCCCAACGCCACCGCCACCGCAAGGTTCGACAGGTAGAAGCGCAACGTAAAGATCGCCACGTTCAGCCCTGCCACGCCCTCGGGGTGACGCAGCAGCCTGCGTACATAGACATCCTGGAGCAGAAAGGAAAGGCTGTTGATCAGCACAGCTGCGACCAGCAGAATCGGCAGCGACACCGACCAAGATAGCCCGTTCGATATCGAGGTTGGCCGGTTCATGAACCAACCCGTCACGAGCGCGGTGATTGTGGCGAACACCGCCGCCAGCACAAAGTAGCGCTGGCGAAAGCGCCGCAGCAGCGCGACCCGCGCCTCGGGGGATGATGTGTTTTGCATGCTCGCTCTTTCTTGTCTTCACACAAAGGCCGCGAGCATCGGAGCTTCTGTCCGATCTTCGCGGCCTTCGTGTTTTTTACGCTTGATCTTCCGGCTTCGCGCTCTTCGTGTTCTTCGTGGTAAAACTGATCGGCCTTCGCGCTGCAGTATCCGACCTAGCCGATGCCAGGCTCCTGCTGTTCGTGCAGCACCTTCTCGGCGGGGCCATCGCCCGAATCGCCCATGCGGCGGGCACGGATCAGCGAGGCGACCACTGCCACCGCCAGCGTCGTCACGATCACGCCCAGCGAGATGGCGATATCGATATGGCCAGCCTCGCCGGTGATCAACTCGGTGATCGCCGGGTACAGCATCTTCACGCCAACAAATGTCAAGATGATCGAAAGCGCGTGGCGCAGGTAGAAGAACTTGTCGATCACACCGGCCAGCAGAAAGTACAGCGAGCGCAAGCCCAAGATAGCAAACACATTCGACGTGAACACGATAAACGGATCCTGAGTGACCGCGAAGATCGCTGGAATGCTATCGACGGCGAAAATCAGGTCGGTACTCTCGACGATCAAGAGCACGATGAACAGCGGCGTCGCCATCAGTACGCCATTCTGACGCACAAAGAAGCGTTGGCCGTGGTACTCCTTGGCGACCGGCAGAAAGCGGCGCACAAAGCGCACCAGCGCATTGCCCTCGGGGTGAACCTCCGCTTCCTCTTCGCGAAACATGAGCCGGACGCCCGTGTAAACCAGAAACGCACCGAAGACATAGATGATCCACTCAAAGCGCTCGATCAGCTGCGCGCCCAACACGATCATGATGCCGCGCATCACCAGTGCTCCCAGGATACCCCAGAACAGCACGCGGTGCTGATACTGCGGCGGCACGCGGAATGACGTGAACAGCAGCACAAAGATAAAAATATTATCGACACTAAGCGCATACTCGATCAAATAGCCGGTGGTGAACTGCAGGCCGGCCTCGCGCCCGCCCCAAAAGAACATAAGCACCGCAAAGGCTACGCCAAGCGAAACCCACACCGCCGTCCAGATAGAGGCCTCGCGCACGGTTGGCGCGTGCGGCGTGCGGTTGAACACGCCCAGATCGAGCGCCAGCATCGCCAGCACAAATGCGATAAAGCCAATCCATACGTTTAAACTGACATCCATGAATCTCCCCTTCCAAACACGTTTAATTGCCTACGGCGGGCAAACTTGATACTACTAGGGCTTACAAGGAAATACTTGATAATTGTTTCGTTTTTTGGTGCTTTGCACCAAAGACGAAACAAAAACATAGCTTCTCCATGCTGCCGCAGGCGAAGCGATGGCGACCAGCCGAAGGCATCAAAACACATAAAAAAAGGCGAGCACATCACGGCTTCTGCCTGTGATGGTCTCGCCAACAGTGTGACACTGGCGGACAGCCGGAGGCAAAGAGCCTCGTACTGACGACTGCCCGACCTGCATTGAAGCAGGTGGCTACTCCCCAACTACTGAGTATTGTATACGGGAGAGGGGTATTTGTCAAGGCTTTTGGTGTTTGCCAGCGCCCGCCCGCCTATGCTATAATGCTTTGCGAGCGATCAGAAGAGGCGATGCCGCGTTGTGTAACGGTAGCACTACGGACTTTGAATCCGTCTGTTCAGGTTCGAATCCTGGCGCGGCAACCACGAAAACACGCAGGGTGATGTCTGTGGCAACAAGAAACGTGCTTGAACGTCCTATCGCCCGCCAAGGGTCGGGGGCGAGCACAGTGAAGCAGCCGCTTCACTGTGCTTCTTTTTTTGCAAAGATTACGCTATGAATATTGTGGTACTTGCCGCCGGCGAGGGCACACGCATGAAATCGGTGCTGCCAAAGGTGCTGCATCAGATCAGCGGGCGCTCGATGTTGGGCCATGTGCTGGCCGTGGCCGAGCAGCTTGGCGCGGCGCACACCGTTGTGGTGTGCGCCGCCAATACAATCGGCCAGATCAGCGCCACGTTTGGCCCACGCTATGCCTACGTGGTTCAACACGAACGGCTCGGCACCGGCCACGCCGTGCTTCAGGCCCGCGAGTTGCTGGCCGATTCGCCTGGTGAGGTGCTGGTGCTCTACGCTGATTCGCCACTGATTCAGGCCGCGACTGCTCAATCGTTAGTCGATGCGCTGCGCCAGGCTGGCGCGCTGGTCGGCCTGTTGAGCTTCCACGCGACGCCGCTGGTTGGCTATGGCCGTGTGCTGCGCGACCAAGCCGGGCAGGTGCTCGAGCTGGTCGAGGAGCGCAATGCATCCCCCGATCAGCTGGCAATCAGCGAGGGCAACAGCGGCTTCATGGCCTTTGACGGCGCGTGGCTGTGGTCGCGGGTTGGCCAGATTCCGCGCAACCCAGTCAAGGGCGAGTTCTACCTGACCGATCTGGTGGCGATGGCAGTGGCCGAGCG
>JACMIM010000870.1 GCA_014381165.1 Roseiflexaceae bacterium | reverse complement strand
TCCGGAGAAAGCAACGCATTCAGCCCTCAGCCCTCAGCCCTCAGCCCTCAGCCCTCAGCCCTCAGCCCTCAGCCCTCACCCCTCACCCCTCAGCCCCCAGCCCTCACCCCTCAGCCCCCAGCCGTAACCTGGCACCTAATCGGCCACCTCCAGACCAACAAGGCCAAGCGAGCCGCCGGGCTGTTCTCGGTCTTCCACACCGTCGATAGTTTGAAGCTGGCAGCGGCACTCAGTCGCCACCGCGAAGGCCAGACAGCCGAGGTGCTCCTCCAGGTCAATGTCAGCGGTGAGGCCTCGAAAGAGGGCTTTGTACTCGCGGGTTGGCAGGAGCAGGCCGCCGTTCTTGACCAATTCTGCGCCGAGATCGAGCAACTGCTGGCGCTGCCTGCACTGCGCGTCGTTGGCCTCATGACAATCGCGCCCTATGGCCGTGACCCGCTGCCAACCTTTCGCGCCACCAGGCAGCTGCGCGACACGCTGGCGGCGCGCTTTCCCAGCGCCGATTGGTCGCAACTCTCCATGGGCATGACCGACGATTTTGAGGCCGCGATCGCCGAGAGCGCGACCATGGTGCGGGTGGGACGCGCCATCTTTGGGGAGCGTTAAGCAATGTACCGCCAAGCAGTTATACTCAACGCGCTCATGGTCGCCGGCCTTGCAGCGGTCTGCACCGGCGCGCTAGGCCGCTTCGCGCCAAACTGGCAGCCGCTGTATCTCGTCGGCGCGCTGGTATTGGTCGCGCTAGAGGCTGGCGTCGTCCACCACATCTACCGGCGCGATAAACTCTGGCTGAACGAACTGCTGCGTTACCTCGCGCCAGAACTCTTGCTCATGGCCGTCCTCATGCGGCTGGCCGTCAGCCAGAGCCTGGGCCAACCGCTGTTCGACCCGCGCTGGCTGGGCGACCCGTTGCGTGCGGTCGACACGCCATTTTTGACTACGTACCTGGCCGGCCTCGCCGTCGGCGCACTCACGCACACCGCCATGCAACGCATCCGCAACCTGCTGCCCAAGGATTCAGAGCGGGCCAGCGGCGACGATTCGACGCGGATCAAGCAACTGGTCGCCCAGGATCGCGCCGAGGCGCTGCGCGGCGTCAGCAGCCGCTTTATCATTGGTGGCGTGGTGGTGCTGCTGGCGTTGAGCTTGGAATCGGTCAACATTTCGCGCATTTTCGCCGAAGGCTACCCAATTTCGCTGTTGAGCGCAAATGGTGCGCTGGTGTATCTGATCAGCGGCTTTTTGCTCTACAGCCAAGCTCGCTTGGCCCTGCTGCATACCCGCTGGCAGCTCGACGGCGCGACGGTTTCGCCGCAGATCGCAAAGCGCTGGGGCCGTTCGAGCCTGCTGATCATCGGCGGGGTAGCGCTGGGCGCGGCGCTCCTGCCTCGCACCTACGGCCTGGGGTTGCTCGACACCTTGCGCGCCGGCCTGGGATTGCTCGGCTATGTATTTGCGCTGCTGGGCTACGCCGTGATCTGGCTGTTCAGCCTGATCGCGCTGATCCCGGCCCTGCTGCTAGCCCTGTTCAATGGGCCGAGCGATGGCAGCCCCGCGCCGCCATTGGAGCGCCAGCTACCCATGCCGCCGCCGCCACCGATCGAGGCTGGCCAGCCCGACCTGCTGGCCGCGCTGATGTTCTGGGCCTGCCTGGGGTTGCTGATCGGCTACGCCCTGTTCACGATTGCGCAACGCCACCCCGCGTTGGTCGAAAAGGCCCTGCTGCGCACGCCGCTACGCGGCTTCTGGCGCTGGCTGCACAGCTTCTGGCGCGGCACCGCCGGCTGGGTTAGCCTGGCAGCTAGCAGCATCCGCGAGCGGCTCCAGCCTGCTGTGCAAGAACCAAGCGCCACGCACGGCCCACGCATTCGCCTGAGCGCCCTGGCCCCGCGCGAACTGGTGCGCTACTTCTACCGCTCGACACTTCAGCGCGCCGCGGCACACGGGCTGCCACGCGCCCCCGGCCAAACCCCGCGCGAGTATCGTGCAACGCTCGCCCAGGCCATTCCAGAAGGCGAAGCGGACATCGCCACACTCACCGAGGCGTTTCAGTCCGCACAGTATGGCCCCGACGAGATCCCACGCGAGGACGCCCAACGCGCGCGTACACCTTGGCAGCGCCTGCGAGGGCACCTGCGCAACACCCGACGGAAAGAATAACCACCAAGACACCAAGGTATTTTGTTTTTTGCGCGCCACGCGCACACCAAGACGCTACGCCGCACCGGCAGCGTCGCTTTCACTTGACGAGTGACGGTGAAGTCACCTACACTTGCACGATGGATCAGGACATTATTTTCAAAGCCCTTGCCGATACCAGCCGCCGCACGCTGCTCGATCTGCTGTTCCAGCATGATGGGCGGTCGCTTGTCGAGCTACAGGCGCATCTGCCAATGACCCGTTTCGGCACCATGAAGCATTTGCAAGTGCTAGAAGATGCGAAGCTCATTACCACGCGCAAAGTTGGGCGCGAGAAGCTGCACTACCTGAATGCGGTGCCGATTCAAATGGTCTATGACCGCTGGGTGAGTAAGTACGCGCAGCCGTGGGCGCGCACGCTGGTCGATCTCAAATATTCTTTGGAGGATGAAATGGCTGAACGGCCAACGCGCGTGTTTGAGATATTTATTCGCACCACGCCCGCCCAGCTTTGGCAGGCGCTGATCGATGGCGCGCTGACGCAGCAGTACTACATGGGAACTCGTGTCGAATCGACATGGACGCCTGGGGCGAAGTATCGCTACCTGACGCCCGACGGTGGGGTGCTGCTTCAAGGGCAGGTGCTGGAAATCAACCCACCGCACCGGCTGGTTACAACCTTTCAGCCAACCTGGAACATTGAGGCCTACGCGCAGCCCTCGAAGGTGATTTGGGAAATCACGCAAGTCGGCTCGGCCTGCCGTGTTACCGTCACGCACGAGGGCCTCGACCCAACCAGCGCGCTAACGCCACAACTATCGACTGGCTGGGCACAGATTCTTTCCGGCCTGAAAACGCTGCTGGAAACCGGCGCGCCACTTGTGATCGAGCGAACCACCGAGGGTAATGCCTAGTGTGTCGTGCGTGCTGCACCGGGGCAGCATTGCCCGTATCAATAGGATGTGTACGACAGCAAGGTGCCATAGTACACATCCTTGTTTTCCTCGCTTCTGATACAGAGACCCTAACTCCTGAACCCCGCTATAGCATTGGCAGCAAATGCGCTGCATCTTAGTGCAGTGGCTATAGCGTGTTTGGTTGCGCACGCAACTTCCCCATAATCCCTTTATTCCCCGATCTTAACAATGCTTAGATAGAGCTGTGGCTTACGCAGTTGGCGACTTCCGCCTGCGGCAGCATGGAAAAGCTATCTTTTTGTTTCGTTGGTTGGTGGATTGCACCAACCAACGAAACAATGATGCGGTATTTCCTTGCCCGCCGCAGGCGAAATGAAACCTGTTGGGCAACTGCGTCACTCCCAAGAGCTATAGTTCCTTTGTGCTTGAACTTGTTTGACCACTGTTCTCAATCTGCTCTTGCAGCGAGAAAGCCCTGCTATTGCAGGGGGCGAAAATATCACTTGACAAGTGACATATAGGTAACATATAATCCTAATGTGACCAAAATGTCACGTTTCATCGCCAAGTGGTTATGCTCAATTACAGGCCAGCATCAGCGTAAAAACTACACAAAAGGAGCAAGTCGTGGCAACAAGCCCAAGCCAAGTCTTCGAATCCTACATTCGCACCACGCCCGCCCAGCTTTGGCAGGCGCTGACCGACGGCGCGCTGACGCAGCAGTACTACTATGGCATTTCTGTTGAATCGACCTGGCAGCCCGGCGCACCCTACCGCTATGCAACGCCCGCAGGCAGCCTGATCGAGGGCGAGGTACTAGAAGTCGAAGCGCCACGCCGCCTGATGACGACCTTCCGCCCGCTCTGGCAGCCTGGCATGGCTGATCTGCCAGAATCGACGGTGACGTGGGTGATCGAGCCAATGGGCGAGGCCAGCAAGCTCACACTGATACACACCGGCCTTGACCCGGCCAACCCACTTACCGGCGCAATCATGGGCGGCTGGAACCAAATCCTTTCCGGCCTCAAAACCCTGCTCGAAACTGGCCGCCCGCTGGCTGTAGGCACGTAGGGGCACGCATCACGCAGCACGACGAACAGTCGATTGGCGCGGACGTCGCGCCAACAAAAGGAGCAGATCATGACTCTGGCAGGCAAGAACGCCCTTATCTTTGCGGCGACCGGCGCCATCGGCAGTGAGGTAGCGCGGGCGTTCGCTCGCGAAGGCGCGCATGTGTTTGTGTCGGGGCGCAACGCTGGCACGCTAGAGGCGCTGGTTGGTGAGATTCGCGCGGCTGGCGGCACCGCCACCGCCGAGGTTGTCGACGCGACCGACGCCAACGCCGTACAGGCATATGTCGATCAGGTGGCAGCTCATGCTGGCCACATCGACGCCACATTCAACGCGATTGGCCTGCCACCGCCCGAGCTGGATTACCCGGCGCTTTCGACCGAACAAAGTCTGGAAGGCTTCCTCAAGCCGTCGCGCGTCATTCTCGGCTCGACATTCCTGACCTCGCGCACCGTCGGCGCGCACATGATGCGCCAGGGCAGCGGCTCGATCGTCACGCTCTCGGCCACGTTGAGCATCTGGACTCCCGCCTACATGGCGGGCATCGCCGCCGCTTGTAGCGCAATTGAAGGGCTGACTCGCGCACTGGCTGGTGAGTTTGGGCCGGCTGGGGTGCGCGTGAACTGCGTGCGTGGCAACGCAATGCTCGAAACGCGCACAATTGCGGAGACGGCGGCTGGCCTGATTCGGCTGAACTACCAGCCGTCGATGTCGCCAACGTTGCTTGGCCGTCAGATCAGCATTGGCGAGACGGCGGCAACAGCGGCGTTCCTGGCTTCAGACGCGGCCAGCGGCATCACCGCTCAGGTACTAACCGTTGCAGCAGGCGCGTTCCCTGTCGGCTAGCGCGATTTCGCCTGATGGACGCCACAGCGGGCACCGCGCGCACCAAGCTTCTATGCTTTCTAAGCGCTGTGTCTTCTGTGCCTTGATTTCTTTGAAACTGCTCTATCCAAGCGAGCTGTACGCGAGCAAAAACGGAGTGGGTATGGATCTGATCGTTGGAAACTGGCAACTCACGCTTCAGCGCCACCCGTTGGCGCGCGCCGCCCTCATACAGCGCTACGATCGCGCCGCACCGCGCTGGCATGCAATGCTGGCGCGCCTCGGCTACCTGCGCGCCTACGCCGATCTCTTTGAGAGGCTGGTGGCTGAACATCGTCTTAGTGCATTTGGCAGCGCGGCGCGTATTCTGGATTGTGGCCTTGGCACTGGCGCGCTCAGCTTGGCGCTGGCTGAAACAGTTGGGCCGCGCTTTCAACTTGATGGCGTTGACATTGCCTCAGGCATGTTGGCCGAGGCGCGCAGGCACTTCCAGGCGGCGGGGATCAGCGCAACACTACACCAGCGCTCAATTCAGCAACTACCGTTTGCTGACAACACGTTCGATGCGGTGATGTGCGCACATGTACTTGAGCATGTATCCGACCCCGCAACAACGCTCAACGAATTCATGCGCGTGCTTCGCCCTGGTGCGCCGCTGTTGCTGATTGTCACTCGCCCTGGTCTGGCGACCGCGCGGTTGCGCATCAACTGGCAGGCCACAGCCTACGCCCCAGGAGTCGCTCTAGCACTGCTCGACGAAGCTGGATTCCACGAGCGGCAACTCATCCCGTTGAGCCGCGGTCTGCCGCGGTGCTGGAGTTGCGCCTTCCTCAGCTACAAACCAATACTCCACGAGTGTGAATCGACGCTGAATTGAAAGCTTTTTCGGGCACGGGTGATCTATCAAGACACCAAGACACCAAGATTTTAGAATCTTGGTGTCTTGGTGTCTTGATGTTAAAGATTTAGTACTGGGGAATCGAGGGATCGACCTCGTCCGACCAGCGCAGGATGCCGCCAGCCATGTTGGTCAGTTTGCGGAAGCCAGCCTGCTTGAGGATGCCGATCGCCTTGGCGCTACGCACACCAGAGCGGCAGTACACCACCATCTCGATCGCGCTGTCCAGCTCACTCAGGCGCTCCGGCAGCTCATTCACCGAGATGCGCGTGGCCCCCGGCAGGTGCCCGATCTCCCACTCATTGGCCTCGCGCACGTCCAACAGCAGTGGCTTGTCGGGCCGCTCCAACCACTCAGCGACCTCGCGCGGTGCCATCTCCTCGACCTGTGCTGTGGCGCTTGCCGGTGTGATGCCGCAAAACAGCTCATAGTCGATCAACTCGGTGACGGTCGGGTTCGGGCCACAGACTGGGCATTCCGGGTTGCGGCGCAACTTCAGCTCGCGAAACTTCATGGCGAAGGCGTCATACAGCATCAGACGGCCAACAAGCGTTTCGCCAATGCCAGTCAGCAGCTTGATCGCCTCGGTGGCTTGGATGGTGCCGATCACGCCTGGCAGCACGCCCAGCACACCGCCTTCAGCACAGGAAGGCACCAGGCCGGGAGGAGGTGGCTCTGGGTACAGGCAGCGGTAGCAGGGGCCGCCGGCTTTGGGATAGAACACCGTGGCCTGGCCCTCGAAGCGAAAGATCGAGCCGTAGACATTCGGCTTGCCCAGCATCACGCTCGCATCATTGGTCAGATAGCGCGTTGGAAAGTTGTCGGTACCATCGATAATCACATCATACGGGCGCATGAGTTCCAGCGCATTCTCCGAGGTGATCTGCGTTTCGTAGGTGGTCACATCAACATTGGGGTTGAGATCGGCGATGCGTTGCTTGGCGCTCTCGGTCTTGCGCATGCCGATGGTGGAGGTACCGTGAGCGATCTGGCGCTGCAGGTTCGATTCGTCGACCACATCGAAATCGACCAGGCCAATCCGCCCGACGCCCGCCGCCGCCAGATACAGCGCCAGTGGCGAGCCAAGCCCGCCGGTGCCCACCAGCAGCACGCTGCCCTGCTTGAGCCTGCGCTGGCCATCCATGCCAAACTCTGGCAGAATCAGGTGGCGCGAGTAGCGGCGAATCTCTTCATTGGAAAGATAGGTATGTGTCATAGGAATCGCTCTTCACCTACTACGACAAGCTGACAAGATGAACGAGCGTCATCTCGTCATCTTGTCATCTCGTCATCTCATCCCACCCGCGATCGCCGGAATAATACTGACCGTCTCGCCATCCGGCACCGCTGTCTCGGCACCCTGGAGGTAACGGATGTCCTCATCACCGACATAGATATTCACAAAGCTGCGCAGCGCACCCTGATCATTGTACAACTGCTTGCCCAGCACCGGGTTCTGCTCGACCAACGCGGCCAGCACTTGGCCGATCGTACCCGCCTCCAGCTTGGCACTGGACTGGCCACCCGCATACTGGCGTAGCGCCGTAGGGATCGTAACTGTAACCGCCATCGTATCCTCCTGGTACTGTGACAAGGTGACAAGGTGACAAGATGACGGGAATCTCTTGTCACCTTGTCATCTCCAGGACTTTCGCTTAAAGCGTCTTTTTCGCCTGCGGCGGGCAAGGAATTGTTTTTTTCT
>JACMIM010000869.1 GCA_014381165.1 Roseiflexaceae bacterium | reverse complement strand
TCCCTGACCATCGAAGACACTGCAGATCGTTATGCCCGAGCTGGTCACCCGCGCACGACCCGTACGCTTCAGCGCTACTGCCTCGGCGGCCACCTCGACTGCCAGAAGGTTGCGACAGCGCTTGGCGACAAATACTATGTCGCGCCGTACTCTGTCGCGCTGCCCGCAGTCGCGCCATATTCGGTTGCGCCACCAGCGGTCGCGCCAAACTCGATTGCTGTGCCGCGTTCAGCTCCACCCAATACCGCGCCAGGCGGGCGGGCCATGCGCGGCGCACCGAAGGTGATATCCTGACCGAACTCGATCGCTAGGCGGCTGGTCGCGTTGGTGACAGCGCCGCGCAGCATGGCGTTGCCATTCAGCACCGAGTACATCACCAGCAGAAGTGCGGTCATGGCTGCGGTCAGGCCAACCCAGCTGACGGTCTGTGCGCCGCGCTCGTCGCGCAGCAGCGCTAGGCCGCGCATAGCTCCTCGACCAGCTCTGCGGTTGTCGTGTGCTGCCACCATACTTCCAGCTCCTCTTGTACCGATGCGACCAAGTCGTTCCATTCGTCGGCCTGCGTTTCGCTTGCCGTCTCGTTGATCAGTTCGCGTTCCCACATCATAGACCTCCTGTGTGAGATTTTCTTAGAACTTACGCAGTTGGCGGCTTCAGCCTGCGGCAGCACAGAACATCTATCTTTTTTGTTTCGTTGTTTGGTGCTTTGCACCAAACAACAAAACAATTATTGATTATTTCCTTGACTGCCGCCGGTGAAATGAAAGCTCTTGGGTAACTGCGTAACTCCTGCTTTTGTTCAATCCCGTGCTTTGTCGAGGGTGATTTTCCAGCGAAATGTGAAATCGTAGGTTTCTTTGTTGACGCCAGGGCAAGGCCGGGGTGTTACAGTCCACTGATCGAGAAAGGCCACACCCTGCGCCTTGTTGGGCGTCTTGAACTCGCGTCCGTAAATATCGTAGGCCGTAGCGACATCTTTGTCGGTGCTGATCTGCACACGGATGGCTGGAATCGGCACACCCGTGACGATCTTGGCGATGCCATAATCTGGCCAAGAGTTGTAAGATGTCAGGCTATTGCGGTTGGCGCTCGCGTACTGGGCAGCATACGGCTGGCCAATGCCTGCCGGCGCACCAAAGGCTGGCAGCGCCCGGTAGCGTAACACCACCTGCTGCGGCGTAAACTCGCCAAGCTCGCAGCGCCCATACCAGATTCCATTGAACATTGGGACGTGCTCGACCTGGCGCGCGTACTCCTGCGCGGCGGCCAGCGCACCCGCATCCGAACCAGTGCTGGCGAAGCGGCGCGCATAATGAACGCTGCCGACATCCCAAAAGAATGGCACCATAAACAGAATGATGAAGCAGACCCAGATCAGGTTCAGGCCGATGCCGCCGCGCTCATCGTGCAATATTTTCTGGAAGTCGCGCATAATCATAATCCTTCTATGGCATATCGAATGGTGGCTCGCAGCGCATGGTCGCCTTGGCCTCGACCCAGGGATAGCCGCCAAGCCCACCTAGAAATGGGAAGACCACATGCGGCACCTGCAACCGGACGTTTACGGCGGCGGGTGTGCCAGCATAGATCGAACACGCGCCGCTGATCGTGTACTGTCGGCGGTTGTCCGGAAAGCCAGGGCTAGCCCAGGCCACCGCCGCTCCGACATTCTCTTGAGTCACTGCTGCGCGAGCGCCCTCGCGGGCCGCGCCTGCTGCCACCAAGCCGGTGTAGCCGATCAGGACGAACTGCCACAGAACCGCCACCGTCAGCAGCACTACTGGGAAAAACGCTAAAAACTCAACCGTCTCGATCCCACGCTCGTCGCGTAGCAGGCCGCTAGCGCAGCGAATATGTTGCTTGATGTTCACAGGCGGCCTCCTCCTACCTTGGCGGCGGCTCACAGCGTGCTGTGGCCCTGGCGGTTGTCCACGGATATGCGTCGAGTGCGCCAAGCAGCGGCAGAATCAGGTGCGGCACCTGGAGCTTAACTTCGATCGTAACCGGGTTGTTGCTTGCGCACGGGTAGCCCGCCAAAGCCGACCACTGCCGCCGTCCGTCGAAACCAGGGCTGGCATTGCGCACCGCCCGGTCGACATTCTCGCGTGTGGCGGCGGCGCGAGCGGCCTCGCGCGCTGCGCCGGAGGCAAGCAGCCCAGCATACCCAGCCACAGCTAGTTGCCAAGCGATTGCCAGCGTCAGCAGTACCAGCGGAAATAGGCCGACAAACTCGACCACCTCTGCGCCGTGTTCGTTGGCGATCAGCCGCTTCAAATATGTTGTTTGCCGTATCTGTACACTCATGTCGGCTTCTCCATCTCCACCAACGCATCAGATGAAATCTGGCGTGCCCGCCGTTTACGTTAATACTGTACCAGCATGCCTGCTTTGGTGAAACCACGCGGTGTAAACGCTTTGTAACGAGTTACCGTAACGGCTGGGCTGATGTTCCTGCGTTCCCCGCAAGAAAAGCGAAGGGCTGTGCGTGTGTACGCACAGCCCTTGCAAGCGACGACCGACCGTGGACTAGAAGCGGTTGAGGAAGCTGGTCACTTTGCTCACGACCAGCTCGCTGATCTCGGTGCCGCCCGCGCCACTCATCAGGTTGACCACCACGGCCAGCAATGCGGCGATCGCTGCCATTGCGCCTACGACTTCGACCGTCTCGGCACCCTGCTCGTCGGCGATCACGTTCTTGACGAAAGTATTGAGGTTTTGCATGGTCTTTACTCCTTGTTAAGTACGGTTGCAGCTAGCCAATGCTAGCGATTCGGTGTCGGCGGCGAGTCCAACTCGCCGTCGTTTACATACCTACTGTACACGTTCTTGCAGCCAGTGTGAACCCGCGTGTGTAAACGCTTTGTAACTGTTCGTACTGGCCTCCATAATCCGTCACGGACTAGAAGCGGTTGAGGAAGCTGGTCACTTTGCTCACAACCAGCTCGCTGATCTCGGTGCCGCCCGCGCC
>JACMIM010000868.1 GCA_014381165.1 Roseiflexaceae bacterium | reverse complement strand
TGGGGTAGGCCGCGCCACGGTACACATAGCCGCCAGTCACCGAGCAGCCAAACTCGTGAGAGTACTCGGCCACCGGCAGCACGAACTGGGCCGGGTCGCAGCTGCCACGGAAGCACTGGCTGCCCTCGGTTACGTTCCAGCCAAAGTTCGCCCCGGCACCCTGGCCAGTTTGCTGAAAGCTAATCTCCTCGATCGCGTTCTGGCCCACATCACCAATGTACAAGTCGCCGGTTGCGCGGTCGAACGAGAAGCGCCAGGGGTTGCGCAGGCCGCTGGCCCAGATCTCCGCGCCGCTGCCACTGGCCAGCGGGTTGCCAGCCGGAATCGCATACGGCTCGCCGCCGTCGACATCCAGCCGTAGCATCTTGCCCAACAGCGAATCAAGGCGCTGGCCATTATTATGCGGATCGCCCGCGCTGCCGCCGTCGCCCATACCAACATACAGAAAGCCGTCCGGCCCAAACTTCACCAGCCCACCATTGTGGTTCGGATAGGGCTGGTCGATCTTCATCAACATACGCTCGCTGGCCGCATTCGCGGCTTGGCCGTCGGAGTCGAAGCGAGAAATCACGGTATCACCGCGCTTGTCGGTATAGTTGACAAACAGACGGCCATTCTCAACAAAGCGCGGATGAAAAGCCACGCTCAAGAGGCCCTGCTCGCTACCGTCCGAACCAACCCGGTCGATAATGTCCAAAAACGGCGTCTGGTCAGGTTGGCCATCGCGCACAACCCGAATCGTACCCGCCTTCTCGACCACAAATAAACGCTTGCTGCCGTCGCCAGCGTGAGTCACATACACTGGTCGGTCAAGCGCATCAGTCACAAGCTGCGTGGTAATCTCTACCTCGTCGAGCACAGCGTTGGCTGGGATGGGGGTATTTTCTACAGCCGCAGCGGTCGCCACCGGCTCAACGGTTGTGCCCATCGCACCACCGGCTGTAGGTACCTCAGATGCCGCTTGTTCTTCAACTACAGCGGTTGCCTGAACTACTGCCGCTGTAGGCGCGGCGGTCTGGCCCGCGCTTTGCTGTCCACACGCCGCCAGCAGTACTGAAACAAGCACGAACGAACCTATGTTTTGCCACATCGCGTGTACTCCTCTAGAAAGAACCAGTACATCAGAGTAGCACGTCCAGCGCCGCAGCATCCGATTGCAAAATGAGCATTCGCTTAAACAAAAAGAGCGCCAGAGTTACACTCCAGCGCCCCCAACTACGCACTCGCGTCTGAGCTTTCAGTCCACAGCTTACCCCCGCCCAAGTGACCGCAAATACGCCAAGCTCATGCCCACGCTTTCGAGCGGCGGGCGCTGACACACATCCTGCTCAACTATATACCACTCGACGCCAGCAGCATCGCCTGCGGCCAGAATAGCCGGGAAGTCCATAGTACCGTGGCCTACCTCAGCGAACTCACGCTCTGCCGAATCGGCCATGTCCTTCAAATGCACCAGCGGCACGCTACCACTCAGCCCGCTGATCAGCTGCACCGGATCGATACCGGCCTTCTCTGCCCAATACACATCGATCTCGGCTTTGACCAGCGCTGGGTTGGCCTCCTCCAACATGATCGCCAGACCTGTCGCCCCACCAAAGCGCTCGAATTCGAAATCGTGGTGGTGGTAGCACAGCTGTAGGCCATGGCGCTGCGCCGCCTCGCCGATACCGTTGAGTACCTGGCCTAGCATGCGGTAGCCCTCGGCATGCATACGGCGCTCTGGCCCAACCCACGGTACGATCACATAGCGCGCGCCAAGCTCGGCCACCTCAACTAGCGCAGCGTCCGGCTGCTTCTCCAGGCGGTCAAGGCTTATGTGGCAGCCAGAAGTCGTCAGACCTAGCGCGTCCAACTCCTGGCGTAGCTCAGGCGCGCTCATCTTGCCCAACGTCACGAGTTCAACCGCATGAAAGCCTAGCTCGGCCACCGCCCGCAGCGTACCCAAGTAATCGGCATCGACCGCATCGCGCAACGTATACATTTGAACAGAAATCGGATTTGCCACTGGAAACTCCTCAGAGATCGTGTAAACTGCTCCGGTACCATGGTTTCGCGAAACCTGTGCTTTGTCAAATCTTCGCCTTGTGCGAAGGGATTCAAACAATATCCTTGAGCAGAGGCTTGTGCTCACCAAGAATTACTGTCGTTGCAGCCCTTCAACGGGCACAGCAGACACCGAATAGACCAAAGGAACCATATGCACGCCATGATAATTGGCGCGGGGCTGGCTGGGCTTACCTGTGCCCGTGAACTCGACCGGCACGGCGTGGATGTAACACTTATCGAGGCTTCCAATGGCGTTGGTGGGCGTGTCCGCACCGACTATGTCGATGGGTACACGCTTGATCGCGGCTTCCAGGTGCTGTTCGATGCCTATCCCGCCGTACAACGCCAACTCGACCTAACAGCACTTGATCTACAGCCGTTCGAGCCAGGTGCGATCATTTGCTTTGAAGGCCAGCGCATCGTCCTCACCGATCCACTGCGCGACCCCGACCTGAAAGCACGGCTGCAAGCCACAATCGACATGCGTATCTCGCCCTTCGACAAACTGCGTACGCTCCTGTTAGCGCTCGAATTGAAAAGCCAAACCATTGGCCAAATGCTAACCGGCCCTGACACCAGTAGTCTGAATTACCTACGGCAGCGCGGTTTCAGCGAGCGTTTCATCGATTTGTTCTTTCGACCGTTCTATGGTGGAATTTTGTTCGACCGTGCGCTTCAAACCAGTGCAAAATGCCTAAAGTTCGATTTCAAAATGCTGGCCGAGGGACAAACAGCAGTCCCGCTCCATGGCATGGGCGAAATCAGCGAACAGCTCGCTCGACCGCTAATGCAGCGCGGACGGATTCGCCTAAACACGCGCGCTGAACGCATCTTCAGCGCGGGCGATGGCACACACATATATCTGGTCGGCGGCGAAACGCTCCAACCTGATGTGATTGTACTAGCCACTAGCGCACCCGAAGTAGAACGTTTGTCTGGCGAACCGATGCCAACAGGTGCGAAGCAGACAGCTACTATCTATCTAAATGGAGATCAGCGATTTTACTCAGCGAAAAAGCTTGTACTCAATGCCAACCCCGATGCCTACATCAACAACGCACAGCTACTCACCAATGTTAATCCGGCCTATGCACCCGTGGGCAAGCATCTCCTGAGCGCTGTAACCATTGGCATCCCAACAATAACCGATACACAGCTCTACCGCGCGGTACTGACCGACCTACATGCTATGTTTGCAGGTGATATCAAGGCACAGGCAGCTTTAGCCACGTATCAGCCGCTCGCAATCTACCGCATTCCATACGCGCAGTTTGACCAGCCCCCCGGCTTGCACGCGCGCCTACCAGATAACCGCACACAGCTCCAGGGTGTGTACTTGGCCGGCGAATACACCGAGGCCAGCAGTTTGAACGCAGCAATGGTCAGCGGAGAAAAATGCGCCGTAGCAATAATCAAAGATCTACGAATGTACTAAGAATTCCATTCCATCGAATGCAAAAGCGCCTACTGCAATGTTTGCAGTAGGCGCTCTCGTGGTGGGTGCGTCGACCTTGTCTCCCAGCGGGCAACCCGCCAGTACCTCCGGCGCTG
>JACMIM010000867.1 GCA_014381165.1 Roseiflexaceae bacterium | reverse complement strand
TCATCTCGTCATCTTGTCATTGCTAGCGCTTTCACCAGTTCGTCGATGTCCTCGCGGCTGTTCATCTCGGTTACGGCCAGCAGCATGGCATGGCCCAAGTGCGGGTAGTCGCCCGAAAGATCGTAGCCGCCGACGATCGTATGCTCCAGCAACTGGGCGTTGACCTCGGCGACTGGACGCGGGCAGCGCACCACGAACTCCTTGAAGAATGGCCCGCTGTTCAGCACCTCGAAGCCGTTCAGCTTGGCGATTTCGCCCGCCGCGTAGTGGGCGCGCTGGTAGCACAGCTCGGCCACCTTGCGCAGGCCCTGGCGGCCCATCAGGCCCATGTAGACGACGGCAGCCAGCGCCATGAGCGCCTGATTGGTGCAAATATTGCTGGTGGCACCCTCGCGCCGGATGTCCTGCTCGCGGGCACGCAGCGTCATCACATAGGCCGTCCTGCCCTCGACATCCAGCGTCGCGCCGACAATGCGGCCTGGCAGCTTGCGAAGGTACTTCTCGGAAGTGGTGAAAATACCTAGGTACGGCCCGCCGAAGCCAAGCCCACAGCCAAGCGGCTGGCCCTCGGCGGTGGCGATGTCTGCGCCGGCCTCGCCTGGTGTCTGGAACAGGGCCAACGCGATCGGGTCGAAGTGGTGGATGAGCAGCGCGCCGGCGGCATGGGCCTTTTCCACCAGCGGCTTGAGATCGTGGAGTGCGCCAAAGAAATCGGGTGATTGGACGACCAGCGCGGCGGTCGAGTTGTCGATCAGCGCGGCCACATCGTCCATACTGGCCGACACATCCTGGTCGCCCACGATCTCGATGCCGCTGCCCTGGAGCAGTGTGTGCATGATATGGCGGTATTGCGGGTGGACATTGGGCGGCAGCACGATCTTCTTACGGTTGCGCAGCGCGGCGACCGCCATGGTGGCGGCCTCGGCCAGTGCGGTGCCGCCATCGTAGTGCGAGGCGTTGGCCACGTCCATGCCGGTCAGGCGGCAGATGTAGCTCTGGTACTCGAACACGGCCTGGAGCGTGCCCTGGCTGACCTCGGGCTGATAGGGCGTATAGGCGGTGTAGAACTCGCCGCGCCGCAGAATCTGGTCAACGGCGGCTGGCACGAAGTGGTTGTACGCGCCCGCGCCCAAGAAGATGCTGTGCTTGCCAGCATGAGCATTCGAACCGGCCAGCGCGTCCAGTTCGCGGCGAATAGCGATCTCCGACATGGGCTGGCGCAGATCGAGCTGCGGAAAGCGCACGGCTTCCGGCACATCGGCGAACAAATCTTCGATCCGTTGTACGCCGATCGCTGCCAGCATCTCGGCGCGCTCGGCGTCGGTGATGGAAATGTAGTGGGACAACTCTACCTCGTTCTAGGATTGCGAATTAGTGTTTGATTTCGTCGACGTGCTTTTCGTATGCTTCCACGCCCATGAGCGTGCCAATTGTGCCCTCGGCCAGGCGAATCCTGATCAACCAGCCGCTAGTGTAAGGGTCGCTGTTCAGGTGTTCCGGCGCGTCGATTGCGTCGCCATTGACCGCAATGATCTCGCCATCGACGGGCATATACAGGTCGGAGGCGGCCTTGACCGACTCGACCGCACCAAAGGTCTGGCCCATGCTCAAGGTCTCGCCAACATCCTTCAATTCGACATACACAACATCACCGAGCGCGTCCTGGGCATAGTCGGTAATGCCGATCGTCGCCTCGTCGCCCTCGATCCGAATCCACTCGTGCGATTTGGTGTACTGAAGATCTGTGGGGGTGCTGAAAGCCATGTCTTCTCCTTCTCGGGGCTCGGGGCTCGGGGCTAGGGGAAGCGTCCGATCTCCCTAGCCCCCAGCCCCTAGTCCCTACTCCCTACTTCTTATACCTCGGCTTGTAGAACGGTGTCTTCACGACCTTGGCACGCACGGGCTTATCACGCACGATGATCTCGAACTCGCTACCCTCGCTGGCCAGGCTGCTCGGTACAAAACCCAGGCCCAAGTTCCTGCCAAGAGTTGGCGCGGGCATGCCAGTGGTCACATAGCCCACGCGCTCGCCTGCGACACTGTGAATCGGGTACTCGCCGCGGGCGATGCCGCGCCCGACCATCTCAAAGCCAACCAGTTTGCGCGCTGTTCCTTGAGCCTTGATTGCTCGCAGCGCCTGCGACCCGACAAACGCGGCTTTATCGAGCTTGGTCACCCAGCCGAGTTTGGCCTCGTAAGGGTTGATATCGTCGGCGATCTCGTGGCCGTACAGCGCCAGGCAGGCCTCGAAGCGCAGGCTATCGCGCGCGCCCAGGCCGCAGGGTTTGAGCCCGTTTGGCATGCCCAGCGTCAGCAGGGCATCCCACAGCGGAGCGGCGAACTGGTTGCCGACAAACAGCTCAAAGCCGTCCTCGCCAGTGTAGCCGGTGCGGGCCACCAGCGCCGGGATGTGGCCGAACAGCTCGGCCTGCGCAACACCGTGGAAGGGGATAGCTGCGATCTCGAATGTGGTTGCGCCGCTGAGAATGGCCTCGGCGGCTGGTCCCTGAAGCGCCAGCATGGCCGTGTGATCCGAGGCATTCTCGATTGTGACTTCGAAACCGGCGGTGTGCTGCTGCATCCAGGCGATATCCTTGGCGATGTTCGAGGCGTTCACCACCACCAGATACTGGTCGCCGAGATTGTAGATAAAAATATCGTCGACGATGCCGCCATCGGGCCGACACATCAGCGAGTAGTTCGACTGGCCAGGGCCGATCGTGGCGACATCCTGCGTGGCGATGTGTTGGAGAAAGGCCAGCGCGCCGGATCCGCCGAGATAGACCTCGCCCATGTGGCTGATATCGAACAGGCCAGCGGCGTTACGCACGGCATGGTGTTCATCGGCAATGCCGCTGTACTGCACCGGCATCTCCCAGCCGCCGAACGGCACCATGCGCGCCGCCAGGGCAGTGTGGCGCTCATACAGTGGGGTGCGCTGAAGGGTCATCGGTGTCTCCTTTTACGGCCACCGGATGAGTCCGGCGTCTGCTATGCCAAAACGCGCTGAAGCGCGTTCAACCGCGTCCAACGCGCTTCAGCGCGTTTTGCATACCAGCAGTGGGCTTCAGCCCACGCATGCGGTTAGCGCCGCAACAATTTGAATCCGACCGTCGCATTACATTCTTCCCCATGTCCACGAATCCTGCGCGTACTTGCTGGTGCGCAGCTGCTCGACCAGCGCCAGCTCGTGCTCTGCCCACACGCCGTGCGTAATCGGTACCCGCCACGTTTGGGCGCAGCCGGCGACCAGTGCTTCGATCAGCTCGGCGGAGCCAGGCAGACGGCCCAGCGCCCCCTCCAGCGTCACCATACGCGCTTCCAAATCGGCGGGTGGGCGGCGTAGCAGGGCGCACAGCCGCTCGGCGTGTGGCGTGAGCGGGATCGCACCATGCTGAAGCAGCGCATGCTCGAAACGGGTCTGGGCGCTGCCGACCAATTTGCGGCCATCTACTTGCAGCTCATAGGCGGCGGCCGTATCGTAGCACGCGGCGGAGGATTTCGCCGCCGAGGGCGTGGCGCATGCAGCGATTGTGCTTTTCTGCTCCGCACCCTTTGTGTTTGCTGTGGCACAGGCCTGAGCAATCTTCATTTCGGCTCCCAGCCGTGTGAGGCCAGCCAGCAGCCCGGCGCTGATGCGCTGGTAGCTCTGCGCGACCCGCCCTTGACCGAGCGCCGCATCAACGCGCGTGACCAGCGCATACGTCAGCTCGTGGTCGTGCAGCAGTGCCCGCCCGCCGGAAGGCCGCCGCACCACCGTGACGCCCGCGTGCTCGCAGCGCACGCTGTCGATCTCACCAGCGCGCTGAAAGCGGCCCAGCGACAGGCAAGCCGGCGACCATGCGTACAAACGCAGCGTGGCCGGCGCTTCCCCGCGCGCGTGCAGCTGGAGTAGCGCCTCATCGCGGGCCATGTTTGTCGCGCCGTCGAGCGGCGGGTCGATCAGCAGGCGCATGTGTAAGCCGTCAGCTTGTCAGCCGTCAGCGAATAGAGCTGATGGCTATAGGAGTTACGAAGTTGCTCAAGACCTTTCACTTCACCTGCGGCTGGCAAAGAAATACGTATTCATTGTTTCGTTTTTTGGTGGAAAGCACCAAAAAAAGAAACAACAAGATATACGTTACATACTGCCGCAGGCGCAAGACGCCAACGGCGG
>JACMIM010000866.1 GCA_014381165.1 Roseiflexaceae bacterium | reverse complement strand
CTCGTGTTCGCCCGCTCGTGTTCGCCCGACCACGACTGCATTGTTTTCATTCCCTGCACGCAGTGAAGCTAACGTCTTCATGGGTCGATGCGTAAGGTGAGCTGCTTAAGATGAGTTTTCTCAAGACCCCCAGTTCTCAAAGAACTGGGGGTCTTGCTGTTTCGGTGTCCAAAATGGCTTTTTTGGCTCTTGACTCTACCACTGTGTCAGGGCAGAGAATAGATTCAGAAGCGCAATCGACATTTGTAACAGGGATGGAGGCACATGTATGACAGTGGCAGCAAGAGTCCAGACGCAGGTTCAGCAACACCAGCATGCCGCATACAGTCGGGCTGCCGGTGGACTGATGGTCGCGGTCACGCTGACATTTTTGGTCACATTGGCAGTGTTAAGCACCAGGATCAACTGGCCGGCGAGTCTCGATGAGCCAGCTTCGGTGGTACTGCCGCGCATTCTCGAGCAGCGCCCCGCGGTCATGCTGGGCTACGGCAGCTATTTGCTTTCGTCGCTGCTGATGATCCCCATGGCGCTGCTGGTGCGGCGCGCGCTCGACCCAGCCCGCGCATCGGCGCTACTGGGCATTGCGACAACCCTTGGCGTGTTAGCCGGAGTCGTCAAGCCGCTGGGCATCTTGCGCTGGCTGAGCGCGATGCCCGCATTAGCGGCGGCGTACACAAGCCCAATGGCGACACCAAGCGGGCGAGAAAGCATCGAGATAGTCTACACGGCGCTCAACGCATACGCTGGCACGCTGGGCGAAATACTGGGCGTGGCGGTGCTTGGCGGCGGCTGGCTGCTGCTGCTAGGATGCGCCCTGGTTCAGCAGAACAAGCAGCTGCTGGGCTGGAGTGGCGTGCTAGTTGGCCTGCTTTCCCTGGTGCCATTGGCCGAGCTGTTCGGCGCGAATGTTGGCCTGTTGATCACACTTGGCAATGCTGCCTGGTATCTGTGGGTACTCGCTGCGGGTGTGGCACTGCTGGCGCAACCAGCTCTCACCAGGGCAAGGAGCCACCAATGAAAGCTCGATGGCTTTACGGCGGGCTAAGTGCCGCCGTTCTGATAGTACTTGTTGTCGCTGCGCTCGCCATTCCCGCAACGCGGCGCTACCTCGCGAACCCGGCTGGGCAACCCGCAGCGGTGGGCGCGACCGATGTTGCGGTTGTCTACGATGGCTTTCAGGGGCACCGCTACGCGCCCTCGGTTGTTCAGGTGCCGGTCGGAGCAACCGTGACGTGGGCCTTTCTTGATCGCGGCGCAGATGGACAGGAAGCGGTTGAACACAATGTGATCGGAACCGGCTGGGGGTCGCCCGTGCTGACCAGTGGAAATTGGCAGCACACCTTTTCAAACCCCGGCACCTATCAGTATGTTTGTTCACTCCATGCGGGCATGAACGGTGTAGTGGAAGTCGTGGCCGACGCAACAGCGCAACAGAAGGAGCAAGCGTTATGAGTACACATGATGTCCATGTGGTGTTTGGCGCGGGTGGCGGCGCGGGCCACGCGATCATACGCGAGCTTGCGACACGCGGGCTGCGAGTGCGGGCGGTCAGCCGCAGCGGCAGCGGCAGCTTTCCAGCGGGGGTCGAGGTGCTACGGGCCGACGCAAGCGATGCCGCAAGCGCGTTGCGGGCCAGCCAGGGCGCGACCAGCATCTACCACGCGGTAGGCGCGCCGTATCATGCGTGGGCGCAGGCGTTCCCACCAATTATGGACGCCCTGATTGGTGCAGCCTCGGCGACTGGTGCCCGGCTCGTATATGTCGATAATCACTATGCCTACGGGCCGCACGAGGGCGCATTGACCGAAGATCTGCCCAGCCGAGCACCCGGAGCGAAGGGCCAACTACGCGCGCGCCTGGCAGAGCGGCTCATGCAGGCCCACGCCAGCGGCCAGGTGCGTGCCACGATTGGGCGCGGGGCCGAGTTCTACGGCCCTGGCGTCGATGTCGCCTATACCGGCAGCGCCTGGTTTCGCAGCATTCTAGAAGGAAAACGCGCCATGTGGGTTGGCGGCCTCGACCAGCCACATGCGCTGAGTTATATCGACGATTTCGCGCACGGGATTGTCACACTTGGCACGCGCACCGAAGCGCTGGGCCAGATCTGGCACATCCCCACCGGCGAAGCGATGACCGGGCGGCAGTTCCTGGCACTGGCGTATGACGTAGCTGGCCAGCCTGCGCAGTACGGCAGCCTGCCCACAGCGGCTGTCCGCCTGGTCGGGCTGTGGGACAAACAGGCCCGCGAGTTCGCCGAGGTCGTCTACACCTATCAGCGGCCATTTTTGGTCAGCGGCGCGAAGTTCACGCGCACCTTTGGCTTCACGCCCACACCGGCCCGTGAAGCTCTGCGCGCAACGTTCGCGGCCCTTCAAGGCGCGCCAGTTCTCGAAACCGCCCAAACGTAGCCATAAAAACACGAGGCGAAGGGGCAGGTTTCAAACCCGCCCCTTCGCCTCGTGGTGTCTTGGTGGTTAAAGATGCTACTTGCGGTCTTTCAGCGCGGCCTGCGCCGCCGCCAGCCGCGCGATCACCACGCGGTAGGGGCTGCACGAAACATAATTCAGGCCAGTGCGGTGGCAGAACTCGACCGACTGCGGCTCGCCGCCGTGCTCGCCGCAAATACCGACCTTGAGATCGGGGCGGGTGGCGCGGCCCTTTTGCGTACCGATCTCGACCAGTTGGCCAACGCCTTCCTGATCCAGCACCTGGAACGGGTCGTCCTTGTACAGCTTGCGCTCCACATAGCTGGGCAGAAAGCGCCCGGCGTCGTCGCGCGACATTCCCAGCGCGGTCTGGGTCAGATCGTTGGTGCCGAACGAGAAGAACTCGGCCTCCTGGGCGATCTTGTCGGCGGTCAGCGCGGCGCGCGGCAGCTCGATCATGGTGCCGATGAGGTACTCAATCTTTTCGCCAGTCTCGCCCTCGACCTGCGTGGCCACGCCGTGGACAAGCGCGGCCTGGGCCTTCAGCTCACTCACATCGCTGACCAGTGGGATCATGATTTCAGGGATGGCCTTGACGCCGCGCTTTTGAACGGCCGCCGCCGCCTTGAAAATCGCGCGGGCCTGCATCTCGGTGATCTCCGGATAGATAATTCCGAGACGGCAGCCACGGAAACCAAGCATCGGGTTGGACTCGCGTAGGTTCTCGATCTTCTCGTGCAACTGCTTCGATTTGATACCCATCTTCTTGGCCAGGTCGTCGATCTCGTCATCGCCATGCGGCAGAAACTCGTGCAGTGGCGGGTCGAGCGTGCGAATGGTGACTGGGAAGCCGTCCATGGCCTCGAAGATACCCTCGAAATCGCTCTGCTGCAACGGCTCGATCTTGGCCAGCGCGGCGCGGCGCTCGGCCTCGCTGTCGGCAACAATCATCTCGCGCCCGGCGTCGATGCGGTCGCCCTCGAAGAACATGTGCTCGGTGCGGCACAGGCCGATGCCAGTCGCGCCGAACTCACGGGCCACGCGGGCATCGGTTGGGCTGTCGGCATTGGCGCGCACGCCCATCGTGCGAACTTCGTCGGCCCAGCTCAGGAACTTGGTGAAGTAGCCGTATAGCTCGGACTCGGCTGGCTTGACGTTGCCGCGCACCACCTGAATAACCACCGACTCGCTGGTCGGGAGTTCGCCGGCATACAGCAGGCCGCCGTGGCCATCGACCGTGACAAAGTCGCCGGCCTTCAGCACGGTGTCAGTGCCGCGTACCGTTACCGTCTGCTTTTTGTAGTCGACCTGGAGCGAATCGACGCCGCAGACGCAGCACTTGCCAAGTTGGCGGGCGACCACCGCCGCGTGGCTGGTCAGGCCACCGCGCGCCGTGACAATTGCGCCAGCTGCAACCATACCGTGGAAGTCCTCGGGCGCGGTCTCGGTGCGAATCAGGATGACCTGCTGGCCCTTCTCGGCTTTGGCGGCGGCCTCATCCGGGTCGAGCACGATCCGTCCGCTGGCAGCGCCGGGGCCAGCCGCCAGGCCCTTGGCCAGCACGCCCAGCTTGGTTGCCGCCGTGGCGTCGACAATCGGGAACAGGAACTGGTTGAGCATCTCCGGCTTCACGCGGGTCAGCGCGGTCTCCTTGCTGATCACACCCTCGGCGACCAGATCGACCGCAATCTTAACGGCGGCCATGCCGGTACGCTTGCCATTACGGGTTTGCAGCAACCAGAGCTTGCCGCG
>JACMIM010000865.1 GCA_014381165.1 Roseiflexaceae bacterium | reverse complement strand
CTGTATGAAGCGGCCGAGATCGACGGCGCGAATGGTTGGCATAAGACCTGGAATGTCACGCTGCCGATGGTCACGCCGACGATCTTCTTCAATCTGGTGTTGGGAATTATTGGCGCGTTTCAGTATTTCACCACCGCATTTGTGCTCTCGAACGGCAGCGGTGGCCCCGCCGCCTCGACGCTGATGTACTCGATGATGCTGTACCAGAACGCATTCAAATACTTCAAAATGGGCTATGCCAGCGCAATGGCCTGGCTGCTCTTTGCGGTGATACTCGCGCTCACCCTGGTGCTGTTCAAGACCTCGGGGCGCTGGGTTTACTACGAGGGGGAGAAATCCTGATGGCAGTATCTGCTCACACCGCCGCACCGCGCAGCCTGCATGGCCAGCGCGTGTTCGGGCGCGCGCTCACCTACACGGCATTGGTGTTGCTTGGCGCACTGTTTGCGCTGCCATTCCTGTGGCTGCTCTCGACCTCGCTGAAATCGCCGCAACAGTTGTTTCGGCTGCCGCCTGAGTGGATTCCAAACCCGGTGATGTGGGCTAATTACCCGCGCGCGCTGACCGCGATTCCATTCTTTTTGTATTTGCAAAATACGCTGTATATCGCCTTTTTCAATGTGATCGCAACCGTGATCTCCTGCTCGCTGGCCGCCTATGGCTTTGCGCGCATCGAGTGGCCTGGCCGCAACGCGCTGTTTGTGGTGCTGCTTGGCACCCTGATGATCCCGTCCTCGGTTATTCAAATCCCCCAGTTCCTGATCTTCCGCGACCTGGGCTGGATTGGTACGACCAACCCGTTGACCTGGCCGGCCTTTTTTGGCAATGCGTTCTTTATCTTTCTGCTGCGCCAATTCTACCTGACCATTCCGCAGGAACTCTCGGCGGCGGCGAAGATCGACGGCGCGAGCGAACTACAGATTTACTGGCAAATCATGCTGCCGCTGGCTCGCCCGGCGCTGGCGGTGGTGGCGCTGTTCACCTTTATGAACAACTGGAACGATTTCGTCGGCCCGCTGATCTACCTGGGCGACCGCAACCAATACACGCTGGCAATCGGCTTGTATGGCTTTCTGAGCCGGGTCAAAACTGAGTGGGGGCCGCTTATGGCCGCCGCAACGGTAATGGTTGCGCCGATTATTGTGTTGTTCTTCTTTACGCAGCGCACCTTCATTCAGGGCATCACGCTTACAGGTATCAAGGGGTGATAGCCCCCTATCGCCTCACCCCTGGCGGCCGTCACGCCGTTCTAGCGAACCGTCTCATTTCGCGACCGCCAGCGCCGCACGGCTGAAGCCGCTGGCCGGGTGGACGAAGCCCGCCTGCGCGGGCTGAACCGGCGCACACGCCGTATAATGTGCTGCATATGCACAGCGCTGAACTCAACCCGCTGCCGCCTGCCCTCGCCGTGCTGGTGCGATCCGCAATGGGCGCGGAGCCGCAGCAGGTCGCGCCGGCCTTTGGCGGCTTCTCCAACCTCACATGTACGGCAACCATTGCCGGGCGGCGCTGTGTGATCAAGGCGGCGACCCGGCCCGTCAAGCGCGCCGATGTCCGCCGCGAGGCCGCTCTGCTCGAAAGGTTACAGCCGATCGGCCTAGCCTGCCCCGTGTTGCTGGCGTTTGTCGAAGATGCCGACTGGAGCGTGGCCATCACCGCCGAGCTGCCAGGCCAGAACGGGCTGCGCGTGCTCGCCGAGCAGCCTGCGCAGCTGCCAGCCCTCTTTCAAGAACTTGGATGTGTTTTACATACGGTTCATCAAGCTGCCCCAGTTGCGTCCTTGCACGAACGGCGACATGCACACGCTGCGCTGTCAACACTTGACGGTCCGGCTGTGCTGCGCGATACCCTGATCGCTAGTCTTTCCCATCCAATCTGGCTGCGCCATCCACACGGGCTGCTCCACGGCGATATTGGTCTACATAATGTTATTTGGGATGCGAACGCGCTTTCGCTGGTCGATTGGGAGTGGGCAGGGCTTGGGCCGATCGCGCTCGATCTGGTCTGGCTACGCTGGACGATGCGCTGGCGCAGTCTTGACGATGCGCTTTGGCGCGTATTCTGGCGATCCTACACAGCGCGTGGCGCTGTTCCGGCGCTTGTGCCGCAGGAAACGCGCGCGCTGGCGCTCGGCCAGATCGCGCTAATCCTGGCCCGCGCGGCCCAAAGTGCGCGTGAGGAGTGGCTGCGCCGTGCGGCGTGGACGATCGCGCTCGACGATCAGGCGCTGATGCTGCCTGTGTAGCAGCGCCAGGGCGCAGCGCCCCGAACCCCCTTTCGCCTGCGGTGGGCAATAAAAAATGAAATAATTGTTTCGTTTTTTGGTGCTTTGCACCAAAAAACGAAACAAAAAGATATATTTTCCATGCAGCCGTTCGGCCTCGCCGCGTATCGGCCCGTACAGGTGGCGTGCGTGTGTGATTGCGGCGACCAACTCTCTAGTCCCATAGTCCTACACGCAGCATAGGATACTTGCATGCCAAGCCTGCCAAACTCACCGTTCTCAGGACAGTCGCGCCGCCTATACTTGAAAGCGAGGACACAACGAGATTGGGCAGATGAGGACGGACATGCGCGCACGATATTGGCTACTCCTATTGCTTCCACTCCTGCTGTTTGGCAGCGCCGCCACTGCGTCGGCCCAGACCGAGACGGTGCTCGTGATTCGCCTACGCGATATCGATGGCATTGGTATTCCGGCCAGGGTTATCATCTTTGAAAGCGATGGCCTGCGTGAGCTGGCTCGCGCCAGTATTGATACCTCAGGCCTCGCGACCATCAGAAATCTTCAGGCAGATCGGGTGCGGATTGTTGTCGAGGGGGCGCTGACCTCAGGCGTTGCGCTGTATTACGATGGCTTCGATGAGCTTGGCCTGCTGGTGTTTCTCGCGCCGGGCGTGGTTCAGATCGACCTGCGTGCCGATCAAAACGGCGCGCTGTACCTCGACCCGGCCATCTCGATCGCTCAGGAGGGCATTGACTACGAGCCACTGGCCGTGCCGACCGCGCCGCTCGCCGCCGCGCCGGTTGCGGAGGGCACGAGTGGCCAGCTACCCGTTACGCCAATGCGCGTACCCCCATCGGCGCAGCCTGCCACTGCAGGCACTTCGCTCGAAATTGTGCTGCTGCTTGGCGGCATGGGCCTGCTGATTGGAGCCGTGCTGGTGCTGCGAAAAAGGCTGTAGCCAATGAAGCAGCTGCAACCTGTTTACCTGCGCGCCCGTCTGCCTGTAGTTGCCACGGGCGCGGCGCTCCTGCTTTGTGCGACACCTAGGCTGGCCCGAGCTGCGCCTGCCTGCACGGCCACCGATGCCTATGACAATGTCGGCTGCCAGCTCGACGTAGCGCAATATGATGCGTTGGAAGGCATTGCTGCGGGACTTTGGCTGCTTGTGCAGCTGCTGCTGAGTGCGGCCTACTGGATGGACGCGCTGCG
>JACMIM010000864.1 GCA_014381165.1 Roseiflexaceae bacterium | reverse complement strand
TAAGGGCTGAGGGCTGAGGGCTAAAACATTAGCCCTCAGCCCTCAGCCCTTAGCCATTGGGTTTAGCTCTGGGCCTTTACTTCGACCGCCTCGGCATCATCTGCCAGGGCGGGGGCTGTGTCGGTTGCGATTTCAACTGCCTCGGCGGCGATTACTGGGGCAGGGGCTGCGCCGGTCGCAAGCTGAAACAGCCGATCGCGCAGCTTCTGATTCAGCACGCCGGTGGCCACAGTCGCGCGGAGTTGGGAATTGAGCATAGCGCGCACATTTTCGCGCTGGTCTTCGGCATACTCATCAAGCATTCGCTCGGCCTCTGCCGCAATCTCCTCCTCGCCGACGGTGATGCCCTCGGCTTTGATGATCTCGCGCAGCACCAGCGAGTTCTTCAGGCGCAGCTCACCTTGCGGCAGCAGCTGCGCCACCGCTTCGTCGTGGGTCTGGCCGCGGTACTGGAGCATTTGTTCGAGCGTGATGCTATAGCGCGCGAACTCTTGCCCCTGCTCATGCAGAATCGCATCGGCTTCTTGCTCGACCAGCGCCTCGGGCAAGTCCCATTCAACCTGCTCGACCAACTGCGCGATGTAGCCATCGACCGTGGAGTTTTCGGCGTTCTTGCGAGCAGCCTCGATCATCTCGTTGCGGGTGGCGGCGCGCAACTCGTCGAGCGTGCCCTCGGCCTCCTCCAGCGTCGGCAGCTCGTCCCAATCTGGCAGCATGCGCTCCTGAATTTCCTTGGCCGTCACCTTGAAGATCACGTCCTTGCCGGCCACTTGCTCGTTGCCGTGGTCTTCCGGCATACTGACCGTCACTTCACGGGTTTCGTCGATCTCGACGCCAAGGATACCATCATACAGGCCGTCGATCAGGCGCTTCGGCTCCAGCACCAGCGTCGAATCCTTGATCTGCTCAAGGTCTTCGAGCGGCTCGCCGTCGACATATGTTTCCATTCGAACCGTAAGCTGGTCGCCTTGTTGGGCCGGGCGAGGCTCCTCGGGCGCTTTCAGCACGACATGGCGTTCGCGGCGCTGCTCCAGTGCGCGCTCCAGATCGTCATCGCTGATCTCGTCGGGCGTAAACGCTACCCGCACTTCCGCATAAGCGGGCAATGCTACCTCAGGCTGAACGGGCACCGTTACACGTAAGCTATAGGGTTCGGTGCTAAGATTTACATTTTCTAGGTTGGCCCGACCAACTGGTTCAATCTGCTCGCTTTCGAGCGCCTGGCGGAAGCTCTGATTGATCAAATCCTCGGAGGCTTCGTCGATTAGCGCATCCCGCCCATAGTAGTTTTCGACAATAAAGCGCGGGGCTTTGCCCTTACGGAAGCCGGGAATCTGCACGCGCTGTGATATTTTGCGCGCGGCCTTATCGAGGCCCTTTTCAACCTGCGCTTTGTCAAGTTCAATATCGAGCGCTAGCAGGCTCTTCGGCAATTTTTCGGTCGAGACTTTCACAAGCAACACTCCATCCATTGATGTTTCAGCGCGCTATACGCCGATGCTTGGGATATTATAGCACGATGGTACTGCCACGCAACTAGGATCGATTCGCGGGAGTGCTGCCCGTGCTTAACATGAATTTAATATAGATGACAAATGTGTTATACTTGTATCGTGTAAGCTGATCGTAATCACACCACGAAGGCGGATGACCTAGAGGGCTGCACCTCGCAATCTCCCATGCGCTTTCAAACAAAGTAGGTTTTACTGGTGGAAATAGAAGCCAAGTTTGTTGCCGCGCCCGCTGTTTTTGATGCCTTGCGCAGGCTGCCAGCACTCGGCCCATTTCAGCTGATCGCACAGGCGGATCTGGAAGTCCAGCGTAACATCTACTACGATACTGCCGACGGGCGGATGCGCGCTACCAAGCATGGCCTGCGTGTCCGACAGATTGGCGCGCGCCAGATCGCCACGCTGAAAAGCGCCGCCACACTCACCGATGGCATAGCCAGCCGTGGCGAATGGGAGCAGGACGTGCCCGGTAACGACCCGCAGGCTTGGCCAGAAGGCGAACTGCGTAGCCGTGTGCTGGCACTGATCGGCGAAACGCCGCTGCTGCCCATTCTTGAAATGGAAACCCAGCGCCAGCATATCTACGCGCTGCGTGATGCCGCACGAGTTGCTGAGATCAGTCTGGACGAAGGCGTGTTCGTTGTCGGCCAGCGCCGCGAGCCGTTTCAGGAGCTGGAGGTCGAGTTGCTGGAGGACGGCCAGCGCACCAACTTCGACGCGCTGATCGCTCTGTTGCGGGCGCAATTCCCGCTCTCGCCAGAGCCACGCAGCAAGCTCGAGCGCGGGCTGATGGTAGCGTTAAAGCGCTGATCCCCTCACCCCTGCCCCTCTCCCGGCTGGGAGAGGGGCAGGGGTGAGGGGATCAAGGTTATTACTCGTCGCTATAGTTTGATTAGCAATCTACAATCGAAGGGCCTGTCCATGCTGACACAACCAGTACCTGTTGAAGCTCCCGCACCGGGCCGCGCCGAGATCGCGCTGGCCCTGTTCGATGGGGCTGTGCGCGCCCATGCGCTTGCACCGGAGCATCGTCCACTGCTGCTGCTGGCCGCGCAATACTTCGAGCATGTGCGCCAGCAAGGGTTGGAGCGCCCGGCCCGCGCGGCCCGCGACCTTGTGCTGGCCCAGCCGATCGACGGGCTTAACGCCGAGGCGCAATCGCTGGTGGCTAGTGCGGTGGCCTTTCAAAGCGAGCGCATCAAGCGCGATCAGGAACTGGCCTTTCTGCGCCTGAACGAGCGCGACAAGCATAGCGCACTCCAGCTTGCCGCCATCCTATCGCTTAGCGAAGCGCTGGCGGCCAACAGCGCACGCGTGCAGGTTGCTCCACTGCTGCGCGACGGCACCGGCGAGACGGTGGTGACAGTTGCTGGCGAGCGCGCGGCCCACGCAATCGAGGCAGCCTCCGACCGCGACTGGCGCTGGCTGGAGGCGTTGGGGCCAATTACGATCCGCCCCGCCGCGCCCGAAGAGCGCCTGCCGATCCTGCCATCGATCGAGCACGCGCATACGATCGGCGAGGCCCCGCCGGGAGTGATCGGCGAGCAGGACTTCGCCGAAAACGCGCGTCGGTCGCTGCGCCGCCATTTCGAAAAGATGCTGGCCCGTGAGTCCGAGGTGCGGAGCG
>JACMIM010000863.1 GCA_014381165.1 Roseiflexaceae bacterium | reverse complement strand
TTGGCGCGTGCCCGGCGTTGAGACCAGCCGTCCGATACAGATCCACCAGTGGACGAAATCGTTGAAAGGAGCCGCCGATGATGGCCACCATCAACGGGAGACCGAGGACACCTGCACGTACAAAGGACTCGGGAGTGCCGCCGACGCCAAGCCAGATAGGAAGGTGCTGCTGGGCTGGACGCGGGAAGACGCCCTGGCCGGTGAGCGCCGGTCGGAAACGCCCCGTCCAATGCAGCGGGTTGTTCTCATTCAGCTCGAGCAGCAGCCCCAGCTTCTCGACGAACAGGGCGTCATAGTCGCGAAGGTCCATTCCGAATAACGGAAATGCGTCGACAAATGACCCACGTCCGGCGACGATCTCGGCGCGCCCCCCCGAGATGAGATCTAGGGTGGCAAACTCCTGAAACACCCGCACCGGGTCGGCAGCGCTCAAGACGGTCACGGCGCTATGCA
This sequence comes from Roseiflexaceae bacterium, assembly GCA_014381165.1. GTDB lineage: Bacteria > Chloroflexota > Chloroflexia > Chloroflexales > Roseiflexaceae > JACMIM01. Next base: position 3,844 of record JACMIM010000863.1, on the reverse strand, counting down.
AGCGAATCGTCCGCGTTCGCGCCGCACCCGCAGCGAGAATGACCGCTGGAGCAGCATCGATGAAATCCGCGCGGTGGTGCTCGCCGACGCCAAACGCATCTAGTCCGACCCGATCAGCTGTTTCGATCTCTTCAAGCAGATTCGTCATCCGTTCCGCCGGCGAAGGCACACGGCCGGTTCGCGGATCCGGCATGAGCGCGGCGAAGCTGTCGACACCGATCTCGATTGTCATTGCCGCACCTCGGCTTTCGACGGCGAGGAAGTCACGGGCTGTGGGCCGTCGTACCCCTCGACGATGATGACATCCCCGACAGCCGCACCCACTCGCAGGTTGTGTGCGGCCTGATACTCCGGATCGTGGTAGCAAGCCTGAGCAGAAGCATAGTCGGGAAACTCAATCACGACCTGACGCTCACGGGCAGCTCCCTCCTCGATGCTCTGCTGGCCCCACCGAACCAGGAACTTCGCTTTGTAGCGGCCTAATACTGCTCGGTTGGCCTTCACGTATTCACCGTGCTGTTCCATGTCACTGATGTCGCTCTGCACGAGCCAATAGCCCTTCGTCATAATCGATACGCCTTTTCGCTAGAAATTGCTATGTGTCCTGAATTCAGGCCGTGCGTGATGCCCCAAGTATACGCTAGACGAGCAGGAAGCGACCAGCGGCGACGGCCTCAGCCCAATGACCATACTTGTTTCGCTTTTTGGCGCAAAGCACCAAAAACCGAAACAAAAAAGTAGTTGTCCCACGCTGCCAATGGCAAGTCGCCATCGGCTCTGCCGACTAGGCGTATGTGAGCGAGGCAGTCGCTATAGCTTCCGCCTGCTGTCCCTCTGGCGTATTCAGGTTGGGGTACAGCTCGAAGAGGATGCCATACGTTGTGGTCACGTCGACGCCGAGATTCCGCAGCCGGTCGTAGGTCACGTCGTCGCCGAGGGTGGTACTCGTACCGCTGGCATCAGCAACGACCCGCACCGTGTAACCAGCCTCGACCGCAGACACAACGGTGTTAAACAGACACACGTCGGTAAGAATACCGCCGATAACGAGGTTCCGTCGCTTGGTCGCTGCCACTGCCGCCGCAAACCCCTCGTCGTGGAAGGCGTTCAATGTGCCGGGGCGCTGGATACGCTGCTCGTAAGCCTTTGGTGCCGATTCCTGCACCTCCTCAAGCGTGGTGCCCAAGAACTCGACGTTCTCGCGCGTGCTCGTGATCACCAGTGGAATGCCCATTTCCTCGCCAAGTCGGGCGAGCAGCGCCGTGTTCACGGTGACAACAGAGGCCGGAAGGCTCTTTACCATCGCGAGTACTCCAGGCTGATGATCGACCAAGATGATCGCGGCGTCGGCTGGTGTGAACGGGACGTAGTGTGTGCTCATGTTGAACCCCTTTCCATCGTTGCTGTCGTAGAGTGAACTCCTCACCCACGAATATATCTTACCACAAAGTATCTATTTATCAAGATACTTTGTGATAAGATATATGTGTTGAGGATAAAAGTCTTGGCGGCTCCTGAGCAGCGGGCGAACACGTTGCTTCGTGAGATCGTTATCTGCCTCGCGCGCACGATCGCCGACCTTTCCAGGCGGGTGAAGTCGTGTCTATCTGGCCTCGAGCACGGCGTCAACGCTCACTGCCAAGGCATCGAGCAGGAGTGAGGTCGCCGTCGAGCGTCAGAATCTGATTTGTGGTATAAACATTGATAGTATAGTGTTGGCAGTGTGCCGAAGGTTGGATTGTGCGGTGCTGGCGTAGCACCACGAGGGGAGGGGCGCAGAGCATGGAAAAGCGTATCGGCATCTTTGTGATCGCGTATAATGCCGAATCTACGTTGACAACCGTTCTCAGCCGCATTCCAGACGAAGTTGTCGCCAAGGTCAGCGAGATTTTTGTGATCGACGATTGTAGCACCGATCAAACCTACAGCGTCGGGCGAAACTACAACAGAACTTCGGCTGTCGAGAAACTGACAATCCACCGTAACCCGGTCAATTTGATGTACGGTGGCAACCAGAAGCGCGGCTACCAGTACGCGATCGAGCGCGAACTCGACATTGTGGTGCTGCTCCACGGCGATGGCCAGTACGCGCCCGAGGTTATGCAGCGCATGCTCGATCCGCTGGAACACGGGCAGGCCGAAATGGTCATGGGTTCGCGCATGATGATTCCCGGCGCGGCCCGGCGCGGCAACATGCCATTGTACAAGTTTGTCGGCAACAAGATTCTTTCGGCAACACAGAATGGGCTGCTGGGAACGCACTTCACCGAGTTCCATTCTGGCTACCGGGCGTATGCCACTAGCGCGCTGCGAACACTCGACTTCGACCGAATGACCGATAGCTGGCACTTCGACACGCAAATTATTTTGCATTTTCTGCAACGCGGCTACCGGATCACCGAAGTCCCAATTCCAACCTACTACGGCGATGAAATCTGCCATGTCAATGGGGTGCCATATGCTTTCGAGTGCATCAAGGCCACCGCAGCCTACGCTTGGCGCAACCGATTCAAGCCCAAGCTGGCACTACATCCCTCACAGCGACCAACAAAGTAGCCACCAGCAGGTGCTGCGCCTGGTGCAGCGCTACGCGAACGGCGGCCCAGTGCTGGATGTCGGCGCGGCGCAGGGTATGCTCGGGCAGGCGCTTGGCGAAGACCTGCCGATCGACGCGGTCGAGCCGCACCCGCGCTGGGCCGAGCATGCCCGCGCGTTCTATCGCAACGTGTTCGCCACAGCGATCGAGCAGGCACCACTGCCGAAGGCCGCCTACACCACCGTGGTCTGCGCGGATGTGCTAGAACACACCGCTGATCCGTTGGTGGTGCTGCGGCAACTGCGGCGCGCCGCGCAGCCAGGCGCGATCTTCATCGTCTCGCTGCCGAACGTAGCACACCTTTCGGCGCGGCCGCTGCTGATGAGCGGGCGTTGGCCACAGATGGAGCGCGGCATCTTCGACCGCACGCACCTGCACTTCTACACCCGCCGCACAGCGGAGCACCTGCTGCACCAAGCGGGGCTGCGAGTTCTGCGCGCCCGCCCGACGCCGGTGCCGCTGTACATGGCCTGGCCTGCTGGTTGGAACCCGCTTGGCCTACGAGTGGCGATGGCAGTGCAACGGTCCGCGCTGCTGCTCAATCCAGCGCTGTTTGGCTTTCAGTGGGTATTTGTCGCGCAGTGCGTAGCACGCAGCACGCAGCACGATGCTTCGTAACACCCAGCCGACCACCTCGACCAGGGCGCAGGAGCCCCCGACGCTTTCCGCCTTGAGCTCGGCGCTTTTCGCGATCCGCTTTCCGCTGATGCTCGCGCTGCTGCCGTTTCTGCTGTTCCTGCCGCTCACGCTGGTGCGTGAAACGTTCTACATTCACGATGTCCAGTACTATTTCTACCCCTACCACACCATCAGCGCCAACATTCTGCGCGCAGGCGAGCTGCCATTATGGAATCCGTATGCGTTTAGCGGCATCCCACTGATTGGCGACGGCCAGACCGCAATCTTCTACCCACCGAATTGGTTCTTTTTCATACTTCCCGGCGCGGCGGCACTGAACTACGCGATTCTGCTACAGTTCAGCATTGCGGGCGTGGGCATGTACCTGTGTGCGAGGGGGTTTGGCTTGCGGCGCGTGCCAGCTTCTGTTGCCGCGCTGGCGTTCATGTTCGGCGGCCTGATGACGGCACGGGTCGTTCACCTTTCGATCATGAGCGGCGTGGCGCTGGTACCGCTGCTGCTGCTATGCGTCGATCGAGCGATCTCGCGGCAACCAGCCCTCAGCCCTCAGCCCTCAGCCCTCAGCCCTCAGCCCTCAGCCCTCAGCCCTCAGCCCTCAGCCCTCAGCCC
>JACMIM010000098.1 GCA_014381165.1 Roseiflexaceae bacterium | reverse complement strand
GCCAGAATACCAATGCAGTGTCTACAAATCATCGACAGCAGGGCGCGGGCGCAAACAGAACCCTTCCCACGCGCTGGCAACAAAGGGTTCTACATGACGATTCGGCACAGGGTGTTCGGCGTTCCGCAGGGCTAGCGCGCGCGCTGTGTTGGCTGCCACACTGGCTACTCGATGATGGCGGTGCCAGCCAGCGACGAAGCGGCCAAGTGGAGCAATCTTGCGCCGGGGGCGCAAGTCAGCGTGTCAAGCTCACGTGACCCCCAGTCGAACGATGGTGTGATCGATCGGCGTGTGCAGCGCGGCGAAATCTACCGCTATTGGACAAGCGCCGCCGACAAGGTCGCCGGCCAATGGGTTCAGCTGGCCTTTCCGGTGCAAGTTCGCCGTGCAACCGTGCGGCTCTATAATCCGCGCAGCGGCGACAAAGCCAATGTTTCGGTGCAAGTTCGCCGTGCAACCGTGCGGCTGCTCGATGCCAATGGTGCCGAGCTTGCCAGCAAGCAGGTCGGCGCGCTTGATGTGGCTGGCACCGATGTTGCCTTCGGCGATATTGCCGGTGTACGCAGCGTGCGCGTAGAAATCGATGAGGTGAGTGGCACCTTCTATGGCCTGAAGGTTGCCAGCATCGCAGAGATCGAGGTGATTGCGCGAGGGTAAGGCAAACGGCTGGCGTGGTTCATGATTCATGAACCACGCCCGCCGTTTGTCGCTCGGCGAGGTTGGTCTTTTGTTCAATAGACGTAGGACTTACGCAGTTGCCCAAGCGCTTTCATTTCGCCTGCCGCAGGCAGGAACCGCCAACTGCGTAACTCCTAAGACTGTTCAATAGACATAATCCTCGATTCTACTGGTGGCCATAGTATCGCTGTCGCCGGTGTCGTCCGCGCGCTGATGCTGATCGCTCTCTGGCGAGGTAGGCAGCAGCTCCCAACGCAAGCGCAAGCCTTCTGGCGTCGTGTACCAGCGCATGCGTAGCTGGCTTCGCCCTGGCGGCGTTTGTGCGTCTGTTTGGAGTAGCTCGTGAATCAGGGTCGTATGTATGGCGTTGTTAGCGTCCTGATTCAGATCAGCGGTATGATCGTCCGCACCCCGTGAAGCCGATCGATCGAAGAGTGCGCGCTCGAAAAACTGGATGACGCGCTGGCTATAGGCGCGCGGGTCTGCGCCGAACGAACCCAGGTGGCGGCTGCTGTCGGTCACCCACAGCTCGGCATCGCCTGCTTGCGCCAGTGTGTGCGCGTGCTCTACTGGCACCAGCCGGTCGCCCTGAGCGTGGATGATCAGCACGGGCAGGCGATTGAGCTTGCGCAGGAGTTCGTGTGGCCGCAAGCGCGCCAGATTCTCGCCGATCAGCAGCCGCCCGATCAGCAGTGCGCCAGGCAGGAACACCAGCGGTAACTTGCTTTGGCGGCGAAAGTGCAGGCTGATCATGGCCTGAAAATCGGCGCAGGCGCTGTCGCTGATCAGTGCGCCGATCGCCGGCTCCTCGCCTGCCGCACCCATCCCGGCGACCCCGCCCATCGACGCGCCAAGCACGCCGATCGCACCGGGCGCATAGCCCTGCGCCAGCAGCCAATCGACCGCGCCCAGCACCTCGTGCCGCTCGCGAATGCCATACGTCATGCGCGCCGCGTCGCTTGCGCCATGGCCACGCAGGTCGAGCATCAGCACCGTGAAGCCGCTACCAACCAGCTGCGCCACGAGGTCGAGCGAGCCGACGGTAAACTCCTTGCCCCGGCAGCCGCCAACGCCGTGGGCAATGATTATGGCGCGCGTGGCCGCCGCCGCCGGGATGTGCCACGCGGCGATCGACAGTGCCGCGCCACGCGCCTGTAGCCGAATATCCTCATACAGCAGCCCAGCATCCGCCGGCGTGACCGGCGGCAGCCGACGGCGCGACTGTAAGAGACGCTGTGCTGCCACAGTCACCACGGCTGTATAGCCGAGTAGCCCCGCGCCGACGCCAGAAAGAAAAAGCCACCCATACATACCAACGACTCCTTTGATTGAATAGATATTCCAACGCACGCAGTTTGCACGGCACAAACAACCAGCCAAGTGTATGGCGGCACATTCAAATCACTATCAATTCAGCCTCAAGACGCTAGTATATTGGGCCGGTATTGCGTAGAATGCGTGCAATGACACAGTTTCTAGAAACAATTCGCGCCGCAGTGCCCACCGCGCAGCTTACGATCGCGCTGCTTGGCCCGCCGCGAATCGCGCTTGATGGGTTGCCACTCAGCTTTGCCTATGAAAAGGTGTCGGCGCTGCTGGTGTACCTGGCCGTCGAGGCTGATCGCGCCCACACCCGCACGGCGCTGGCCGACCTGCTCTGGCCCGAACAGGGCGAAGCCGCCGCCCGGCATAGCCTGAGCCAGGCGCTGTTCCAGCTGCGCCGCAGCCTGCACGACGACCCGGCCAACCCGCTGGTGCTGACCACCCGCACCAGTGTGCGCCTCAGCCCGAACCCTGCGATCTGGCTCGATGTCACGGCATTCCACCAGTTGCTGCGCGGCGCAGCCGTCAACGTGCCGCAGCTGAAACAGGCGAGTGCGCTCTACCGTGGCGAGTTCCTGGAAGGATGGAGTATTGACGGCAGCGCGGGCTTCGAGGAATGGCTGCTGCTCACGCGCGAACACCTGCACGTGCGCGCCTGTGACGTGCTGCGGCAGCTGACCGAGCCGCACGCACTGGGCGATGGCGACGCGACTGAGCTGTGTGACCACGCCCGCCGCTGGGTTGCGCTCGACCCACTGTGCGAAGAGGCTTACCGTCGGCTGATGCGCGCCTTGGCGG
>JACMIM010000862.1 GCA_014381165.1 Roseiflexaceae bacterium | reverse complement strand
CCGCGCCAACAGCCGCGCCGACAGCCACGGCCACACCCGCGCCACCCACCACGCCGACGGCCACGCCCATACCAACTGCCGTGCCGACCACCGCACCAGCGCCCGCGTTGCGCTTCCGCGCCTTCGCACCGGTCATAACACGTACCCAATAGCCCGGCGCTTCAGCGCCGGGTTCCGCCGCGCCGGGTTCCGCCGCGCTCATAACAGGAGCAGATCATGTCGCGCAATCCACATATGACCCAGATATTCAACCTGGAAGATGTCGACCTTGAGGCTGAACGCAACCAGCCGGCAGCACGCGGTGCCGCGCGGCCAACCAAACAGCTGCGGGGTGATAATGGCGCAATGCTTTCGGGCCTGCTGAACCAGGAGCCGCAAACAACGCCGCGCCGCGCCGCCCCGCCAACCGAGGTATTTTCGCTGGCAGACGTAGCGGCAGCATCTAGCGAGCCTGTGGAGCGTATGGCCCCGCAGCCCGCAGCCCGCAGCCCGCAGCCCGCGCGCGTAATCCCGCAACTCACCCAGTTCATTCATGTCGATCGGTCTTCACACCGGGGCCGCACCATGACAATCGTGGGCATGGCGCTGGCGGTCTGTCTGCTGGCCGGCCTGTTCGTCTGGTATGGCACGCGGCAAACGCATGTGGTGCTGATCGACCAAGCCGACCGGCAGTATGCCGCCGGTGAGAACCAGCCCGCGATCGACAGCTACACCGAAGCACTCAAGTTCGACCCGCAAAATAGCCACGCCGTGCTCAACCGGGGCTATGCCCACCAGCGTCTTGGCGACGAAGCCGCCGCACTGGCCGATTTCGATCGCTACATTGTGCTGCAGCCCGCCGACGACGCCGGCCACACCGCGCGCGCCGCCAGCCTGCTGCGCCAGGGCCAGCCCGAGGGCGCAGTGGATAGCTTCACGGCGGCGATCGACCGCGCGCCAAGTGTGGCCAGCAGCTACGTTGGCCGGGCGCGGGCGTATGCGGCTAGCCAGCAGTGGCAGCCCGCCATCGAGGACATGGGTCAGGCCATCCGCATTCAAGATGACCAGCCCGATTTCTACCGCGAACGGGCGCGCTACTACAGCCTCATGGCGCGGCCCGAGCAGGCGCTGGCCGACTACAACCAGGTGCTTGTGCTCGACCCTAGCTCCGCCGAAGCACTGGGCGCGCGCGGTACCCTGCGCACGCAGCTCGCCGACTACGCCGGCGCGATCGAGGATCTCAGCAGCGCGCTCATGCTCACGCCGAGTGCCGATCTGTACACGAAACGCGGCATCGCGTACCAAAAGTACGCCCAACCCGAGAACGCGCTCGCCGACTTCGATCAGGCCCTTCAACTCGATCCAAGCGACACCCGTGCCCGCAGCGGGCGCATTCGAACCGCACGCGCACGCGGCCAGTTCGACCAGGCCCTCGCGGACTACGATATCCTGATCGGGCAGACCCCCGATCAGGCCGAGCTGTATGTCGGCCGTGGCAGCATCCACCGTGCGCTCGACGATCTGGAGCGTGCCCAGGCCGACTTTCTGAAAGCGATCGAGCTCCTGCCCACCGCGCCGGAGGGGTACCTCGAACTGGGTGTGTTGCTGGCAGCGCAGGGAGAAACCGGGCCGGCGCTTGAGCAGCTCAATCAGGCCCTGGGGCTTGGCGCAAACAATGCCCGCGTGTTCGCAGCGCGTGGCCGTATTTTTGCCGAAACCGGCAGGCCGGTTGAAAGCCTGGTCGATCTGACCCAGGCGCTGACCCTGCGCCCCGACGACGTGCCGACGCTGCTGACTCGCGCAGGCGTGTTCGATAGCCAGGGCCAGCCCGATGCTGCGCTGGCCGACCTCGACCGGGCGCTCACGCTCGATCCTGCGCAAACTGGTGGGCTGCTGGCCCGCGCTCGCCTATTCGAGCAACGTGGCGCGCTCGACCAGGCCACGCAGGATGTGGCGGCGGTGCTCCAGCTTCAGCCCGATCAGCCGAGCGCACTGGCCATGCAGGCCCGGCTGCTGGCCGCAAGCGGCGACACCGCCGGTGCTCAGGCTGCACTGGAACAGCTGCGCGTGCTCGACCCGCAGAATGGATCGGTGGCGCTGCGCCAGGCCAAGCTGCTGGCCGAACAAGGCAAAGCTGAGGAAGCGCTGGCACTCATCCGCGAGGCGCTAGGCCAGGGCGCGCCCGCCGAGCCATTGTACCGCGCCGCCGGCAGTTTGCGCTATCAGCTTGGCCAGTACAGCCGCGCGCTGGCCAACTACCGGGCCGCGCTGGAAGCCCAGCCGGAGAACGCCGCCGCCTACCAGGGCATCGGTCTTGCGGCACGCAAGCTTGGCGACACGCAGGCGGCAATCGTAGCCTTTCAGCAGTATCTACGGCTCGCGCCCGAAGCCGCCGACCGCGCCGAGATCGCGGCCTGGCTCGCCAAGCAATAGGATTGATGGGAGCGGAGGTGGGCGGGTTTGTGGGGGGGGGTTTTTAACCCCCCCCCCCCCAACCCCCCCCGCCCCAGGTGGG
>JACMIM010000861.1 GCA_014381165.1 Roseiflexaceae bacterium | reverse complement strand
TGGAGTTTATACTGAGCATAGCCCAGTTATATTTTCCAGCTTTGACCAACTCTTCCACCATTAAATCGTAATTAACTTGAACTGAAAATGAAGGATAGGTAATTTGGCTCATCTTCCTCCTGGAGCATGAATCTTGAATGATTTAAGGAACTTGGCTGGTCAATAGTAGCACATATGTGGTTTTTTCAAACCTATTAGGCGTAAGTAAAAGCTTCGCCGGCCTTAATGACTTCTTCCACCAGGCGATTAGCGTAGCCCCATTCGTTATCGTACCAGGCCAAAATCTTGACCTGCGTACCGTTCGTGACCATGGTCGAAAGCGCGTCGACGATCGCCGAGCGCGGGTCGTCCTTGTAATCGACCGACACCAGCGGGCGCTCCTCATAGCCGAGGATGCCCTGCAACGGCCCTTCTGCAGCCTGCTTCAGGAGTTGGTTCACCTCGTCAATCGTCGTGGGGCGGCGCATCTCGAACACGCAGTCGGTCAGCGAGGCGTTCAGCAGCGGTACGCGGATGGCTAGGCCGTCCAGCCGACCCTGCAACTCGGGAAAGATCATGCCAATCGCGGTTGCCGAACCAGTGGTCGTCGGAATCAGTGACAGCGACGCGGCGCGAGCGCGGCGCAAATCCTTGTGTGGGGTATCCAGAATGCTTTGCGTATTCGTCATATCGTGAATCGTGGTGATCATGCCGTGGCTGATGCCCATGCCCTCGTGCATGACCTTGACGATCGGCGCAAGGCAGTTGGTCGTACACGACGCGGCGGTCACGATGTGGTGGCGTGCTGGATCGTACAGATGATCGTTGACGCCCATGACAATATTCAGCACATTACCCTTCACCGGGGCTGCGACGATCACCTTTTTGACACCAGCATCCAAGTAGGCTTGCAGCGCCTCCAGCGAGCGAAATTTGCCGCTGGCCTCCAGCACGATATCGACATGAGCATCGCGCCACGGAACTGCGCCTGGCTCCTTGTGGCTACTGTAGCCAATCGTCTGGTCGTCAACCACGATGTGGTCGTCAATGGCGCGAATGTCGCGTCGCCAGCGGCCGTGGATGGAGTCGAATTCCAGCAGGTGCGCGGAGGTCGCGGCCGGGCCACCGATCTCGTTGATATGCGCAACCGTGAACTCAGGCCAGCCCCAGGCTGCGCGCATGGCCAGCCGCCCGATCCGACCAAAGCCGTTGATGCCAATGCGGACGGTCACGGTCATGACTCCTTCCTCCACAGAGATGGGGCACAATTCCCTCGGTCAGAAGCCGCGTGATGAAACTACATCGTGTATGTAGATGCCTGCACCCGCGCCCGCCCGCGCTGCGCTCTGATCGCGCTCGATGAAGATTAGCAGATAGCGAATGCGATTGGTCAGTTCAGTGATGGTTGCGTTGAATGCGCGCTGCTTGGTGGCGATGGTGCCTTCGACCGCGACCGGGTCTGGGGTCGACCAGTGCAACATCTGCGTTGCACCTGGAAAGGTCGGGCAGACCTCGCGGGCTTTGTCGCACACCGTAATCACATAGTCAAAGGCTTGCCCAGTAAACGTACTGACTGGCTTGGCGCGGAGCTGCTCGACATCGGTGTAGGGGGCGAGTACCTGTTTCGTCATCGGATGCACGTCACCCGGCTGCGCGCCGGCGCTCATCACGTCGATCGTACCTTTGCTGAGCGTTCGCAGTAATGCTTCGGCGATCTGTGAACGTGCGCTATTGCGGGTGCAAAGAAACAGGATGCGTGGGCGCTGCTCAGACGGCGGCTCCAGGTCGATGGTGGCGTCGACGACTGCGGGATGCATGTCCGCGCCAGCTGTCATGTACAGGTCGCGCAGCCGTTGGAGGTCGGTGCGCAAGAAAATTTCGTCGGCCCCGGTATCACTTTGGCGCTCGAGAATCAGCCCAGCCTCGCGGAGTGGCACCAAGGCCGCGCGAAGCACGTCTGGCGGAAAGCCGAGGGCGTCACTCAGCGCGCCCAGGGGCATATCAGACTGGGCGAGTGTTTTGAGGATGTTCCAACGGAGTCCGTTAGCAAGCAGCGTGATGGTCGCGAGTGGTGCCAAGGATAGTGGTGTCTCCATGCGCGTCCTCTTTATTCAACATATATTGATATGATATGGCACGGCATATAGACTGTCAATGGCAATTCGTGTTAAGTCTAGGTAATATTTCCGTGAATCGAGCTGTACAATCCTTCCACGCGAGCTGTTGCTGACCGGATACCATCGTAATAATCAGCTAAAATTGAATTAACATCAATATATATTGATATTCATTCGAAGAAAGCTTAGATGCCCACGCAGCCACGCGTGGTCTCCGACGAACTGAACGTTCCGATTGCGCCGATCTCGCTCGACGTGCCAGTTCCCGACGCGGCATTTGCCGAGATCGACGCGTTATCGGCGAGTAATTTTCGCCCTGATCTGCTGACCTTGAAGCCTGTGCCAGCTTCCATCGCCGTTCCATCAGCGAATCTTCGCCACGGCCCCGGCACGATCTACGACCTCGCTGGCGAAGTGACCGCAGGAACTGAGTTGACATTACTCGCCATCTCTGGTGACTGGTACCGAGCGGCGCGTTCGGATGGCAGTATCGTCTGGGTCATGGGCGAGCTTCTCGCCGTGAATCAGACGGCGGCCAGCTTGCTATCTGAAGCGACGGACATTCCTGCGCCGCCGCCGCCGAAGATTGCAACGGTTGTTGAACCCAACCTCAATCTCCGTGACGGTCCTGCTACCGCGTATGTCGGGATGACCAAGCTTGATGCAAACGTACAACTTGACCTGCTTGGCCAGTATAACGATTGGCTACAGGTGCAAGCACCGAACGGCCAGCAGGGGTGGGTGAACGGCAATTTTCTGTCCATGCTGCCAGGAGTCCTGGAGCGTATTCCTGTGCTTACCGCCATTCCCGACCCCAACCCCGCACGAGTTGGCACACTTCGCGACGGCGGCGTGAACCTCCGGCAAGGCCCAGGCACCGCGTATGCGCGTGTGACGAAGCTCGGTGCGAATATCCAGCTTGATCTGCTCGGACGCTACGCGGACTGGTTCAAGGTGCAGACGCCGGACGGCAAGACTGGCTGGGTGTCGAACGAATTGGTTGCGGTCAGCGACTATGTCGCCCGGCGGGTTGCCCTGGTTCGCGATATTCCAGCGCTGCCCAAGCCAAAACCCGTAGCGGTTGCGACCGGCAGATCAACGCCTGTGCGTGGCGCAGCCCCGGCTCCCGCCCCAGCCCCGGCGGCAGCAGCCGGCAGTTTGGTCGATTTTGCGCTGCAATACGTCGGCTCACGCTATGTATGGGGCGCTGTTGGGCCGAAGTCGTTCGACTGTAGCGGCTTTACGCAATATGTGTACAAGCAGTACGGCCTGAACCTTCCCCATAGTTCAGGTGGGCAGTACAACACAAAGTACGGGGCAATCATCAACAGCCCGAGTAGTTTGCAACCCGGCGATATTGTCTTCTTTGTTAATACCTACAGAAAAGGCATTAGCCATGTGGGCATCTACATTGGTGGTGGCAATGTTGTTCAAGCGATGAGTCCTGCACTTGGGCTTGGTGTTGCAAATATCGGCAGTGGCTATTGGCAGAAACACTACTACAGCGCCATTCGTCCGGCGCTCTAGCCGCTTGTTGCCAGCAACGAAACGGGAAGCGGTATACTCGTGGCCCCTTTCGTTGCTGCGCATCACGACGGAGTCGTGTCGTCGTGCCCCTGAATATGGTATTTTTCCAGCCGATACAGCAAGGTATGGCGGGTCAACCCGAGCAAATCGGCAGCCTTACTTTTATTGCCACGTGCCTGACTGAGTGCCTGCCGGATCAGATGTTGTTCGACCTCCTCGAGATTAATACCGCCTGGCGGCAACTGAATCCCGCGCGCCGTAACAAATGACGCGACCTCGGCGATCTCGCGGGGGAGATGGACAAGATCAATCGGTGCAGCACCTGCAAGCACCCCTGCCCGCTGGATGACACCAGCGAGTTCAGCAACATTCCCCGGCCAGGTGTACGCTTCCAGTTGTTGCATCGCGTGAGGTGTAAGCCTTGCCTCCCCGGCAAACGCATGCGCGAGCAGCAGGATATCGTTTGGTCGGTCGCGGAGCGCTGGAACGTCGACACGGCCTGGGGTCAGGGCATGCACTTGCGCGCCTGCGACCTCTTCCAAGGTAGCAATAATGATGAGTCGTGGTGAAACGCCGTCGGAGGCCATGCGCGTGGCGATTACGGCGACCACGTCGCTTTCTGCCAGCAGCCCGCGCACGATCAGCGTTCCATTGCCAGCACGTTCCCATACGCCATTGCCGCTGCCAAACAGCGCCTCCGCTGGCGCGGTGTATGCCGCAAGATCGGCCTCGACCAGCGGTGCATGACGCCGCAGACTGGCGGCATGGATTGCGCGCGCTAGGCATGTGCGACCGGTCCCCGCTTCGCCGACGACGAGCAGGTTGACATCAAGGACTGCGAGCTGCTGGGCATGGGTAAGCGCACGCTGCCAGAGCGGCGCACTGCCAAGCAGCGTGGCAAAGGAAATGTGCGCGTGCTGTGCAAGCGTGAGCTGCGCGACCTGCTGCTGGAGCGCGCGCCGTTCGAGCGAGCGCGCAACCTTGAACACAATTTCCTCGACATCAAAGGGCTTGCGGAGAAAATCAGCCGCACCAAGCTGCATGGCTTCAACGGCATTCGAAACAGTTCCATAGGCCGTAAGCATCATGACCACGATGTCTGATCGCCGCTCGCGTAGCCGCCGTAGCACGGTCAGCCCATCCTCGCCTTTCAACTTCACATCAAGTAACACAAGCTCGATCGCCGTGTGGCCAAGCACGGTCAACCCCTCGTCGCCACTTGCGGCCAACGAAACGCTGTAGCCCGCCTGTTCAAGCGCCTTCCCAAGCACCCAGCGCATGTTCGGTTCATCATCGATAACGAGAATGTTGCGTGTCACGAGTCGCTCCTCTGCCTGTTCTGGATTGCATCGTACCGCATTCGCTGAAGCGTGGCATTGCTGCTGCCCAAGCTGCGACGTTTTCCCGATCTTCAGCGCACCTATGTGGCTTTTGCAACACCTACGTGTCATATGCGACAGTGCAGCGTGCAAACAAAACGGCGTGCACGCGGGTGCGTTCCACAGAATGATGATTTATCGGCAGTAGACCACGGTAAAGTCCCCATACCTGCCATTTCTAACGGCAACGCGGCCCAAAAGATGCCACATCATGGTGTGCGGACACATACCGCCGCATCAGGATACGCACCAAGCGGAAAGGAACGACGTATGGCTCACATCGCCGACCACCAGATGGACAGCGCTATGCAGCAGTGCATCACGAACTGTCTCGATTGCCACAGTAGTTGTACACAGATGGTGTCACATTGCCTTGGGATGGGTGGCGAACACGCAGCGCCTCAGCACATTGGGCTACTGCTCGACTGCGCCCAGAGCTGCCAGCAGAGCGCTGATTTTATGCTGCGCATGTCGCAGTTTCACGGTCGGGTTTGTGGCGTCTGTGCCGACATCTGCGACGCCTGTGCCCAGGATTGCGCGCGCCTGGCCAACGGCGACCAAATGATGCTCGACTGCGTTGCGGCGTGCCGACGCTGCGCGGCCTCATGCCGCGAGATGGCGTCAATGGCCTAGCATCGAAACCTCCGCAGGCTACAGCCGTTCACATGACGGCACCGCAATACTGCGGTCATTCCGTGGCAACCGCATCACGAAACGTGTTCCGTGGTGCGGCTCGCTTTGCACCTCGACCACGCCGCCGTGTTCATGCACGATCTGCTGCACAATGCTGAGGCCCAAACCAGTACCATCATCGCGGGTCGTGAAGAATGGGTCGA
>JACMIM010000860.1 GCA_014381165.1 Roseiflexaceae bacterium | reverse complement strand
TTTCATCACCTGCTGGCCTATGATCATGTGCAGGGCGCAGGCACGAGCACACGCCCCGAGTGGAGCGGGCCGTACACCAGCCAATCGCTGTTTCACGAGCCGCTGGTGCTGTTTGGCTACCTGGCAGGTTTGACCACAACGTTGGAACTGGTCACGGCCGTGCTGATTCTGCCGCAACGGCAGACGGCCTTGGTCGCCAAGCAGGCGGCACAAGTCGATCTGCTCAGTGGTGGCCGGCTTCGCCTTGGGGTTGGTGTGGGTTGGAACGAGGTCGAGTATCAGGGGCTGAACGAGAACTTTCGCAACCGTGGTGCCCGCAGCGAGGAGCAGATCGCCCTGTTGCGGGCGCTGTGGGCCGCGCCGGAGGTGAGCTTTGTCGCGCGCTGGCACACCATCGAGAACGCAGGCATCAATCCCCTGCCGCCGCGCCGCAGCATCCCGGTCTGGATCGGCGGCTACAGCGAAGCGACGATCAAGCGCGTTGGCACGCACGGCGATGGCTGGTTTCCCTGGCGACCACCCAGCGACGAGATGCGCGCCACGATCGCGCGCATGCATGGCTATGCCCGCGAGGCCGGGCGCAACCCGGCAACCATTGGGCTAGAGCCGCAGCTTTCGCTGGCGCGCCTGCCAGAAGACGAATGGGCCAGCTTTGCGCGCGGCTGGCAGGCGCTTGGTGCAACGCATCTCTGCGTGAACACCATGGGCGCGGGCTACAGTTCGCTGGATGCACACATTGATGTGCTACGCCGTGTCAAGGCGGCGCTGGGATAGAACGCGCCGCTTGGGTTACTTGGCAAATCGCTGCGCGTTACGCGCCTGTGCCTTGGCGGCCTCTGCTGCGCGGTTCTTTGGCGGCGCGCTTGTTTCAAGCGCATCAAGCAGGCTGCTGGCGGCTGCGGTTATCTCGTCAACGGTAGCCAGAAATGCTGCTTCGTTGGCCTTCGATGGCGTGTTGAAGCCACTCACCTTGCGCACAAACTGAAGCGCGGCTGCCCGAATCTCGGCCTCAGTCACCCCTGGCTCGAGATTGAACAGCGGCTTGATACTTCGACACATACGCCCTACCTCTCTACGTTGTCCCGCGGGTACGCAGCGCCTGCTGCACCCGCAGTCGCGCCCCACACGATTCGCGAATGATCAGGCTGGTCGGCACTTCGATATGCTGAAAGGGGCCTGTGAACCCTTCAATACGGTCGATCAACAGATTCGCGGCGCGGGTGCCAAGCTCACTGCGCTGTTGGGCAACCGTGGTCAGCGGTGGTGTCAGATGCGCAGCGTAGCTCAAATCGTCAAAACCCACCAGCGCGAGATCCTCAGGCACACGCCGCCCACACTGCCGCGCTGCCTGAAGCACATGCAGCGCCACCTGATCATGCACGGCGAAGATCGCCGTTGGCCCATTGGTACGATACACATAAGCGCTGAGTGCCGCTGGCGGATCTGTGGGCGGTTCGCTTGGGTAGGGGCAGCACAGCACAAGCGATTCATCATACGGCACACCATAGGCTTCAAGCGCGTGACGATAGCCCAGCAAGCGGTCGCGCACCGATGTTGTCTTGCGTGTGCCAACACTCGTGTACACAAATCCGATCTGCGTATGGCCAAGGATGAGTAGGTGTTCGGTTGCGCGGAAGCCGCCGCCGCGATTATCGGCGGCAACGTAATCGCTATCCTGTTCGGCCATGTAGCGGTCGACCAGCACGGTGGGCAGGCCACTGCGCTGAAGCTGCGCGATCGTGTCGTCGCGCACGATGTCGTTGTCGAGGCTGACAATAATGCCTACAGCCCGATCTTCGCGCAGATACGCAATATCGGGCGCAAGCTGCTCGATCCGGTCGTTCGTGTAAATGAACGTCACGCGGTAGCCACGGGCGCGGGCCGCCTGCTCGACACCAACTAAAATATCGAGTTCGAGCTGTGCGCCTGGCCGGTTCAGTACCAGTCCAATCCGCCGTTCGGCGGGCGCTTCGCTGGGGACGTTGCGCGAAAGCACGGTCGAGCCGCGGCCCTGAACGCGCTCGATCAAGCCCTCATTGGCTAGTACCATCAGGGCTTGGCGCACCGTGCCACGGCTGATAGCGTATTGTTCGGCGATTTCGTGTTCGGTTGGTAAGCGCATGCCGACACCAAGTGCGCCGCTCAGAATCTGCGCACGGAACATATGTACAAGCTGAGTGTAGCGCGCTTGCGCCACGGGGTCGTTCGTCTGCATGCGAACGCGCTCCTTTTCGATCTCCACAGCTCGATGCCTGACAAGGCCTCGTGCAGTGAGTCAATACTACAGTATTTGTCTATACAAATTTAGTGCATCGTAGCACCCTTAGAAGGTAAAGTCAAGCCTGCCGCTTCAGTACCGGGTGCGGGTGCGCCGGGTCGCGCAGCCGCACATAACAAGCAGGATTGGCTAAACAACATTTTAGAATCTATGAACAAATCCAGAAATAGGTATTGACAAATATTTTTAGTCATGCTATTATCGTTTTCATCAGCCAATGGCCTTTAGCTAGAGCCGTACCACAGTAGGTACATTGCCTTGAGATATGCATAGGATTAAGCCCTGCATCATCCGTATGTGTGCCTGCGTCTTGCAGCGATCCGATCGATCGCGCATGGCTGCTCGCTCACGAGCTGGCTTTGTGTTGTCCTGTGCCGATCGAGAAAGGAAACGAGCTGTGCCTGTCCCATTGCTCGAGGTGACCAATATTGCAAAACGCTACGGCCACATCGAGGCGCTTCGTGGTGCTAATTTCACGGTCTACCCTGGCGAAATCGTGGCCTTGCTGGGCGACAATGGCGCAGGCAAGAGCAGCCTGATCAAAACGATCTGCGGCGTTACCAAGCCTGATGCCGGCGAGATACGTTTTAATGGCCAAGTCGTGACGATCGATTCGCCACAAGCCTCACGCGATCTGGGCATCGAAACCGTCTATCAAGATCTGGCCTTGGCCCCCGACCTCGATCCGGCGGGCAACCTGTTTCTCGGTAAAGAAATTCTGTACCCCGGCCTGCTTGGCTGGCTGGGCGTGCTCGACAAGCCCGAGATGCGGCGGCAGGCCGAGGCATCGTTTGCGCGCCTGAATGTCAAGCTGCAAGACATCAACGCGAAGGTTGTAAACATGTCGGGTGGGCAGCGCCAGGGCGTTGCGGTGGCGCGGGCCATGGTTTGGGCCAGCAAAATCATTCTGATGGACGAGCCGACAGCGGCGCTGGGCGTGGTGCAAACCCGCAATGTGAGTGAACTCATCCGGCAAGTCAAGGCCGCTGGCGTGGCGGTCGTGTTGGTTAGCCACAACCTGCCGTATGTGTTCGAGATTGCCGATCGGATCGAAGTGATGCGGCTCGGGCGGCGCGTGGCCCGCTTTGTCACCGCCGAAACGACCATGGACGAAGTGCTCGACGCCATGACCGGCGTGACTGCGCCACAGGAGGCTGCATAATGGCCGATCAATCGCAAGCGGTGCCAGTAGTTCCAGCACGCGCTGGCATTGGCGCACTGCTGCGCTCGATGCTGCGTTCGCAAGCCGCGATGACCACCGCAACCTTGTTGGTGCTGATGGCCTTCTTCACGGTGTTGTTTCCCAGCAAATTTCTCACCGTGTTCAACATCCAGAATCTGCTAATCGATTATTCGGGCATTGTGCTGCTGGGCGTCGGCCTGACCTTTGTGATGACCAGCGAGTGCTTTGATCTGTCGATCGGTGCGACGCTGGTGCTGGCAAGCGTGTTGGGTGTCGAAGCCATGGTGCTGGTCGGCGGCGAGGGCTGGTCGACTGTTTTGGTTGGACTTGCGGCAACGCTGCTGACGGGTGCAGCGGTTGGCGTGTTCAATGGCTTTTTGGTGGTCAATCTGCGCATCCCTTCGATTATTGTCACGCTTGGCTCGCTGAATGTGGCCCAGGGTTTAGCCTATGTGCTAACCGGTGGCCAGGACATGCACGAGATCCCCAACTTGATGGTCGATTCGATTGGCCTTGGGCGGGTGTTAGGCATTCCGGCACCGGTGCTGGTCTCTGGCATCGCAGTGATTGTGGGCGCATTTGTACTTTCGCAAACTCGTTTTGGGCGGCACACCTGCGCGCTTGGCTCGAACAAAGAGGCGGCGCGCCGCGCTGGTATCGATGTCAATCGTCTCTCGATTCAGTTGTACGTCCTTTCTGGCATGTGCGCCGGGCTAGCCGGCTTTATGAGCCTGGCCCGCTTTGGCACCACTACCCTCAGCGGCCACTCGACAGATTTCATTACGGCGCTGCTCGGCGTTGTGTTAGGTGGCACAAGTTTGTTCGGCGGGGTCGGCACTGTGCTTGGCACAGCCGTGGGTGTTTTCATTCCCGGTGTGCTATCCAATGGCTTGATTCTCATGAGCGTGTTTCCCTACTGGCAGCTTGTTATCGTCGGCTTGGTGCTGTGCGCGGTCGTCTATGCCGATCTCGTCAAGCGCCGCCAACGCGATGATTAGATGATAGAGCAATCCGATCGGCTTGGTGCGTTCGCGCATGTACAACGCAAGCGAATGTCATAGATTGATGTAATGCAGCGAAAGGAGACGCAACGCAGCGGGTACTCGATTCATCGGTACTGATCGACGGCTAGATGCACAATGAAGCGCACTTTCAAGGAGTGAAACATGAACACACGAACACCGCGTTGGGGCTTGGTCACAATCATTGCCGGAACGCTACTCGCCTCCTGTGGCGCAGCTCCCGCAGCAACCACTGGCACGAATCCGGTCCCGGCGGCAACCGCTGCGCCAGCAGCAGCCACGGATCGCTACCAGGTCGCTCTGGTGCTCGGCCAAATGTCCGACAGCTTCTACACCTCGATGCAATGTGGCGCACAAGAAGCTGCAAACAGGCTTGGTAATGTCGATCTGGTTGTGCAAGGGCCAGCAAAGTGGGATGCCTCGCTGCAAACGCCAATTGTGAACGCCCTGGTTGCAAGTCAGGTCGACGCAATCGCAATTGCGGTGAACGACGGCAAGGCGCTGTATGCGCCGCTCAAGACGGCCAACGATGCCGGTATCAAGGTGATTGGTGTAGATACCAAGCTCGAAGATTCATCGTTCGTGGTCACGAACATTTCATCCGATAACACCGCACTGGGCGTCGAGGCGGCCAAGACGCTGGCAACGCTGATGGGCGACAAGGGTACCGCGCTGACTTCGGCAGTGCCGCCGGGTGTCTCGACCGTGGGCGAGCGTGTGCAGGGCTTCCTCGACGAGATGAAGAATAACCATCCCAACATCAAGGTTGTCTACCTCGGTGTCAATCCCGGCGACAGTATTGATGCAGTCGTCGCCGCATTCAATGGTTCGTTTACCGCCAACCCAGATCTGACGGGCGTGTTCTCGGTTTCGAACAACGAGAGCGAAGCCGCCGCCACCGCCATCCGGGGGCTTCCTGCCGACATGCAGCAGAACATCAAGGTGGTCAGCTTCGATGCCGGTGAAGCACTGGTCGAGGCGCTCAAAGCCGGCAAGCTTCAGGCGCTGGTTGCCCAGAAGCCTGCCGAAATGGGCGCACAAGCTGTCGAATCAGCTGTCAAAGCGCTCAAGGGCGAGACCGTCGAGAAGAACATTCCAACTGGCGGCGTCGGCATCACTGCCGACAACGTGACCACGCCGGAGTTCTCGCAGTTCGTCTACAAGTCGAAGTGCTAGAACTCGCCTGATTCGTCGAACCAACGCCGAATCGCACGTCACCGCGCAACATGTTGTGAACGCCTGTGTTCATATCAGGGCCGCGCGGTGGCGTGTTGTGTTTTCGCCGGTGCTGCAAGGAACCGATCATGATTCAACCAGCCGAGTTGCTGCCAAAGCTCCAGCCTTTGGTCGACGAAATAGCCGACCGTTTAGCACAGCGGCCCCACCTGGCCGAGCTGTTCCGGCGCTGCTACCCCAACACCATGACAACCACCATGCGCGCCGCCGCCGATGGCACAACCTTTGTGATCACCGGCGATATTCCCGCGATGTGGCTGCGCGATTCGACAGCCCAGGTGCGGCCTTACCTGGTGCAGGCCGCGCACGATCCACAGATAGCCGCACTGCTTGCAGGCGTGGTGCGCCGCCAAATGCGCTCGATTCAGATCGACCCGTATGCCAATGCCTTTAACGAGACCGCGAATGGCGCAGGCTACCAGGACGACCTGACCGATATGCACCCCGCCGTGTGGGAGCGCAAGTACGAAATCGATTCACTGTGCTACCCGCTACAGCTCGCGTACCTGCTCTGGCGCGCAACCGGCCAGACCGACCATTTGGATGCCGAGTATCAACGGGCTGTTCGCAGCATTCTGGCGCTGTGGACATGCGAGCAGCAACATATCACCGATTCGCCCTACCACTTTCAACGCTTGGACTGCCCGCCTAGCGATACGCTGCCCAATCACGGCCATGGTAGCCCGGTTGCGCCCACTGGCATGACCTGGTCGGGCTTTCGGCCAAGTGATGACGCCTGCACCTATGGCTACCTGGTGCCAGCCAACATGTTTGCGGTGGTAGTGCTGGGCTATGCGGCAACGATCGCCCGCGAGGTACACCAGGACGAGGCCAC
>JACMIM010000859.1 GCA_014381165.1 Roseiflexaceae bacterium | reverse complement strand
CGCAGCGCGTCGGCGGCGCGGTATGGGTTGCGGCAGTAGCGCACCAGTGGCTCCAGCACCTGCTCCCAGGTGAAACGCCCGCGCACGGCGGCCATGGCGCTGGCGCGGCGCTCGCGGCGCTCGGTCTCGTCGGCCAGCTTGATGATTGTGCTGGCCAGCCCGTCTACATCCTCGGGCGCGACCACGTAGCCTAGGCCGTGCGCTTCGACCAGATCGGCCAGAATGTCGCCGCTGCTGACAATCATCGGCAGGCCAGCCCAGAAGTAATCCAGCAGGCGCGTGCGAAACGCAAAGGTTGTCTCTGTCGAGGCAAAGTGAGTCGAGACACCGATGTCGGCTTCCAGCAAGTAGTTGGCGCGCTCGGCGTAGGGCACCCAAGTATCGTTGAAGAATACGCTTGTGCCCAGCAGCCCAAGCTCCTCGGCCAGCGCGTAGGTGCGGCGCGACATTTCCATCTCCGGCACATCGCGCGTGTTCGGGTGGCCCTTGCCCAAAAAGAATAGCTTAATCTCGGGCCGCGTGTCGCGCAACTTGGCCATCGCCCGCAGCAGCGTGGGCGGGTCGAACCACTCCCAGATGCCGCCGCCCCACAGCAGCAGCGTGTCGTTCTCGCCAATGCCTGGTACAACACCCTTGATCACCTGCCTGGTCTTAACGGGCGGTTCGGCGGGCAAGCCGAACGGCGCAAGGTCGATCAAATTGCGCAGCGTGCGATCCTCGCGATACACCTCGGGGCTGAGTCGGCGGGCGAACGTCAGCGCGCCCAGCCAGTAGTTGCGCTGCTCTTCCGAGGCGCAGATGAAGAAATCGCCCAGCCCCAGCAGATGCCCCAGCACCTGCATGTCGATGCTCTGCTGATTGCGACCAAACTCAGGCGGGCGCACCAGGCCAAACTCAAGATTACTCAGCGGGAATGGATCGTACATGTCGACCACGACATAGCGTGATGTGGTGTTGAGAAACGGAAAGCTTTCGACCAAAAAACCCTGGACGAGAATGATATCGTTGCTGGCCACCAGCCGCTCGACTGGGTCGAGATCGTCATACTCAAAGGCGACCGTGCGAACGCCGGGCAGTTGCACATCGGCGGCCTGGTAAGCCGCCAGCGTCACATGGCAGTGCTGGCTGAGCACGCGCGCCATTTCGACGGCGCGAATGCCAGTGCCGGCAAGCTCGGGGCGCAGCGGGTCGCTGCTCATGATCAGCACATTCTGGCGCTTGGTGTCGGCGAACATTTCGGGAATCTGGAACTGCTTGACCATCTGCTCCACCGAAACAAGGTAGGGGTAATAATCGCTAAAATTAGCCGAAAGCGGCGTGCGAAACATGGGCAGAATCTCGGCGTCGCTGCGTCGGCGTTTCGCCTGCACGGCGGCGCGCTTGGCGAACACCTGCGGCAGCGTATCGACAATATCGGCAACCGCGAGCAGGCAGCTAAGTGCGGCCTTGGGCACCTCGACAGTCGGAAAGCGCTCGCCGCCGTCGCGTGTGCGCAGGTCGAAATCTTCGCGCTTGACCATTTCGCCAGTCTCGAACGAGGCGCGCTTGAACAGCAGCATCAGCGCGGGCGCGAGCGTCGTTGCCAGGTGTGCGTCGTCGTAGTTCTTGATGATCGTGACCAGCGCATTGCGTTCGAAGAGCAGCCGCGTCTGGTAGGGAAACATGGTCGAGGCGGTGGCGTGGTGGCGGTGGTAGGCTACCGCCTTCGGGTTCAGCACAACCTTGTAGCCACACACCCACAGCCGCCAGCCCAGGTCGACATCTTCGAAATAGGCGAAATAATCCTCGTCGAAGCAGCCGATCGCGAAAAAGACCTCACGGTCGATCAGCATGGCCCCGCCATTGGCAAACAGCATCGGTTCCTCGCCGATCTCCAGCCGCTCGGCGGGAATGTTGAAGAACTGCTGTGCGCCAAAGCCGTGGAAGTTCATCACGCCCATCGTGAAGTCGATCCGGCGGCCCTGCCAATCCAGCACGCGGGTGGCAACACAGGCGACGCCCTCGGCCTTGCCGGCGTCGGCGACGCGCACAAGCTCGGCGATCCAGTTTGGCGCGGCGTAGGCATCGTTGTTCAGCAGGGCCAGGTAATCGCCGGTTGCGGCGCGGGCGGCCAGGTTGACTGCGGGCGCAAAGCCGGTATTCTGCGCATTCAGTAGCAGCGTGATCTGCGGAAAGCGCTCGCGCACAAACTCGACCGAGCCATCCTTCGAGCCATTATCGACCATAATGATCTCGATCGGCCCGCTGTAGTTCTGCTGCGTCAATGACCTGAAGCATGCTTCGAGGTGGTGCTTGCCATTGAAGTTGATCACAATAATCGACACACTAGAAAGCGGCATGACAGTTCGTGTCCTTATACATCAGCGAGCGTGACGTGATGACAAGATGACAAGATGACTCTTGCACGTCATCTTGTCATCTTGTCATCTTGTCATCACGTCATCTTCCTCAGCGCCCGAAGCGCTTGACGACCTTCATCACCGCGCCGTTCTGTACGGCTTCGAGCTGGCGGCGCGCTTCATCGGCCTGGCCCTGTAGCCAAGTGGCACGCTGCTCGAGGTCGGCGATGTGCTCGCGCAGTTGCTCGTGCTTATCCTCGCCAAGCCCGACCAGATATTGTAGGTGGGACATCTGGTTCTGCTGATGCTGAATCGCCATCTGTTGGTCGGCGATAATCCGGTCGAGGTTCGAGACATGGTTCTGCTGGTTGGCGATAATGCCATCGAGGTTGGCAACGTGGTTGCGCTGGCCCTCGATATATGTTTGCAGCATCTGGGCGCGCAACTCCTCGCGTCGGTCGTCCTGGCCGATCTGGAATAACGCCAACACCTGCTCGGACAAGCCATGCCAACGCGCCGGGTCGATGCCGCTGCCGTGGGCCACAGTCGGTGCCAGCGCGTCGTCGACCGCCTCGAACCAGCTGTGCTGGTCGTCCTTCACGGCCACGATCAGGCGGCGGTAGCTTGGCTCGCGGCGTTCGCTATAGGCATACGATCGGTTGTACAGCTCGTCCAGGCCGAACTGTAGCTCAGGCTGGCTCTGGCCGAACTTGAGCAGGTAGTGCTTGGCCAGCATCATGGGCAGCCAGGCGTGCAAATCGCCAGAAGGGTAGTCGCGCAGCTCGCAGCCGGCCCCGGCAAATGATTCGCGCACCAGCGGGCGCTGTGGCAGGCCGTACTCGCGGTGTTCGCGCAGCTGATCGTGCCAGGCATGCAGCTCGGCGTGGATGTAGGCGTACAGGACTTTTTCGGCCAGCGCGGTGCGGTAGTCGTCGATCGGGCAGATCAGCACCACGCCGTAGCGCGCCACCCGCACCAGTTCTTTGATAAAGGTGTCGCGCAGGGCGGGCGGGATGTGTTCCAGTGTGTCGCAGCAGACCACCAGGTCGAACGAGCTGTCGGCGAACTGCATGTTGGTGCCATCGCCTTGGACATAGCCGGGCAGATCGCATGGTGGCAGGTCGAGCACCGTCAGATCGTGCTCGCCCAGGAACTGCTGCGAGGGCAGGCGCGGCGTGCCATCGGCCTCCTGGTAGTAGCCGCCCACGTCCAGCAGGGCCAGCCGCTCGATACCCAGCGCCTCGGCGGCGGTGGCCACGGCCTCCTGCACCATCAGATAGCGCCCATACTGATCGAACGGCAGCCGCAACAGCGCGTCCTCCGAGGGCTGGAGGATCGGATATGGTTCGTGTGATGTCACAGCATTTCTCCGTTAATAGTCTAGGGCGTAAGTCCCACGAGCTTTAGCCGTGGGATATAAGCCCTTTCCCCGCTTTAGCGGCTTTAGATAGTGCAAGCAGCTATATGCCTTTTATTACACGTAATAGTGTGGTACGCTTGTTCTATGCAAAAAGCCTTCAAATACCGAATGTATCTGACCAAAGGCCAGCGGCGTGTACTTGAAGCGCAGTTGGAAGAATGCCGCTGGTTGTATAACCAGATTCTTGCAACGCGCAAACGTGCATATGAAGATTCGGGTATTTCGTTGAAGTTGTACGATCTTCAAAATAGCATTCCTGCCTGGAAGGCAGAGCGGACTTCCTTGAAGGGCGTACATTCGCTTGTGCTTCAGAACGTGAACATTCGGGTCGATCTGGCGTTCCAAGCGTTCTTCCGCCGCATGAAGCAGGGTGCGACAAAGGCGGGCTTCCCGCGCTTCAAGCAATTTGGGCGCTACGACTCGATCACCTATTCGCACTATGGCAACGGTGTGCGTTTGGACGTTGAACGGCTTATCTT
>JACMIM010000858.1 GCA_014381165.1 Roseiflexaceae bacterium | reverse complement strand
GTTGCCCTCGGTGTCCTCGAATGTGGCATAATAGCCAGCATCGCCCATCGAAGTTTTAGCCTCGACGATGCTTCCACCGGCCGCTTCGACCCGCTGGAGATGGTTGGTCAAATCCTCGCCAGCGTCCATGTACACCAACGGCCCATGGTTGCCCGGCTCGAAGTTGGCGGTTTGGTCGAGCGAGATACCGGCGTGTCCCTCCGGCGATGTGTTTACCAGCGTGGTCGTCCGGCGTGTGCCATCATCGCCGATCTCGGTCGGTTGGAACTGAAAGACGGCTTGATAGAATGCGGCCGCGCGCTCAAGGTTCCTGACTGGTATTTCAACCCAAACTGCTTGCATCGCTAGCTCCTTTCTCGACATGTGTATGCACGCAGTGTACGCTCATTTGTTCTGCGATACAATCCGCCTGATGGCTGACTTAGGGCTGATGAGAATTAGCCATGGCGTGGCGCACGGCGGCCTCGGCCAGCATGGCGATCGGGTTGATGATATCGGGCGCATCCAGTTCGTCGGGCAGCACGAACGGAAACTCGGTACAGCCCAGAATGACGCCGTCGACCCCACGGGCACGCAGTGTTTCCAGCGCACTACGCATCACCTCGCTAGCCCACGGCTCCGCTCGCCCTTCGACAACCGCCCACATGACCTGGTTCAGCTTGGTTTGAACGCTCGCATCGACGCTTTCCGACTGCAAGCCCCGCAGCTCCAGCGCCTGCGCATAGATCTGCGGCGTTTGAAAGGCCAGCACGCCAACGCGCTGCCAGCCGCGCCGCGCAACCTCGGCCAGTGTCGCCTCGATCATGCTCAGGATCGGTCGGCCAGCTGCCTCTTCCAGCGCTGCCTGCATGAAATGCACGCCATTCGATGTGATCACCAGAAAATCCGCCACCTGGCCCAGCATACGCGCCGCCACAAACATGCGTGGGTCGGGCTGGAGCGGAAAGATCGGGTTGAGATCGGCATCGCTGAGTACCGGCGGATGCCGGCAATAATGCACCAGCATGGGCGGGTAGCCGCCGGTGCCGCGCTGCGGGGCCAACTGTTGCGCCACCTGATGCACGCGCTGCTCGAAATCCATGGTCGCCTGCGGCCCTAAGCCGCCAAGCACGCCGATTGTTTTCATGGGCATCTCCTTTTTTCGACAGACGTACGTTTCCAGGGGTACTTCTTTGCCAATCGGTGGGACAGGAGTGATGCCGTGAGCGCTTCAGGGGTAGATTGCGTTTTCGCCCGCTCCTGGATAATGCTGCCGATCAGCAGCATCGCGATGCCGTGCGCGCCGGTGAGCAACAGAAACGCTGGACGACCATAGGGCGTGACGAAGAATGGCAACTGAATGGTTGGAAACGTGAGGACGAGCCACATGCCAGCCAGCAGAAACAGCCACTTCCGCCAACCATCCAGGCTGCGCGTCTCGTGAATAGCGGCAAACCAAAGCAGAAAGCTCATCGAGAGCAACACCAGGCCAAGCGGGCCAAAAGTTGGTCCAGCCGCAACCTTCGTTGGAGTGAAAATGCCAGGAATATCGACCAACGAAACCATTTGGATGCCAAACAGCAGTGTGCCACTTCCTATTTGAATCCATTGGCTACTCCCGCCAATGCCGCTCGCACGCAGCCCAAAGGGCAGCGCGATCAAGCCAAGGCCAGCGAGCGCGGTGCAGGCGTTGCCCAACGATTCGACCAGCGGCCGTCCGACGACCGCACCAATATCCATAAGCCCAGCGCCAATGATCAACAGCACGCTGCCAATGACGGTTAATCTGCCCAGGGTTGACGTACCTAGTTTCATATAATCCTGACATGTCGATCATGTGTGTAGCTAAGCGGGCAGTTGTGCCCATGGCTAGCTGGCCTGCGGCCTGCGCAGCATGGCCCAAAGCGCTGGTCCATTGTTGGGTACCTGCCCGGTGTGCGCGACTTCGAACCCATGCTTGGTGTAGAACGGCAGGTTGCTCGGATTATTCGTTTCGAGATAGCATGGTTGCTGGTCGCGGTCGGCGCGCGCCAGCACAGGCGCGATCAGCGCTGAGGCAATGCCCTGCCGCTGGCGTGGCGGGTCGACCGCAAGGTTCAGCAAGTACCAGTGTGGCTCGCGCACGATCTCGCTGTGAACGCGATCGCCATAGTCGACAACTTGGAGAAAGCGCCGAAATGCCGCTACACCGATTGTTACTGGCAGTGCCGCCATGCCGGATCGCAGCATGCGCACAGGCGTGACGGTGGTCTGGTTCGGCACAAGCCAGATCGCCGAGCCTGCGTTATCAGTCGTGGTCGATACCGTTCCAAACAGCGATCCATAGCGTAGTGCTGCGGTCATAAATCGGCCCAACAGCTTCGGGCGCAGTGCGGAATCGGGAAAGATATAGGTGAACATTGGGTCGTCGGCAAATGCACGGGCAGCCACCCTTGCAGGAGCAGCGACGTGGGGGGCATCGAGCGGAACGACCTTACGCGATATGATGGTCATGCAAATTCTCCAACACGAGGACGTTATTGCTGGTTCAGTGCCTGACACAATGCGTCAGGCACTGAACCAAAACCGCGGATACGCTCGACTAGAACGACACGCGCACTGGTCGGGGGTCGTCGATGCGCAGCACCGATTCTTGCTCGAATTGCTCGATGTAGAGCGTTCGGATCTCCTCGATCTTGGCGCTGCTGTCTTTCGCCGTTTCTTTTGGATACAACAGGATCAGCACAAAGCTGGTTTCCTGTACAGTTTCGCCGCTCGCTTCACGGAACTGGCCGAAGCCAGTTAGCAGCGTCAGGCCGTCGGGAAAACGAGGCGTGACCTCCGTGTCAAGGAACTTCTTGAACTCGGCCTTGCTGACCTCAGGCTTGTTCGGGCGCTCGCTGCCAAAGAACAGCTCGCTGCGAATGAACGGCTCGGTGGCGAGCTTGCCGGTCGCTTCGAGCGCTTGCTCGGTGTCGACACTTGGCGTAGCGGCAACGATTGGCTGTTGGCGAGCGTAGGTGTCGGATGCTGGCGTGGCGGTCGCCGCCTGGCTGTTCGCAACTGGCACATAGGCTGCCATTCCTGTGCCGAGAAGCAGCAGGGCCAGCGCAAGCAGGGCGATACCTGCGTAGCGCACGAAACGTTGTTTGGTAGGTGTCATGACCATCTCTCCTTAGTATAAGCCGTTGAAGCAACTTAGCGCATCGGCAGGTATTCGACCCGCTGCCAGCGCTCGAGCAGGTCGTCGTAGTGCGGGCTGGTGGGCACGCCGCTTTGGCCTGGCGCGATCATCCAGCGCGATTTCCACAGGTGTTTGAAATCGACGATCTGGCGGTACTGCGCGGCGTGGAACTGGTCGTAATCTTCCCAGTTGCGGAACGAGGACGCGACGTTGACGGTGAACTTATCGCCGCCATTGGCAATGCTACGATTGAAAATTGGCCCAGCCTGTGGGCTGCCGCCGAGTGGCTGGTGCAGAAACTGCACTCGATGCACGCGATCCCAGCGCCATGCGGCGATGTCCTCGCTGCCCTGGGCCTTGGCCATGTCGGCCAGCCCATCGCTCAATGCGGCTGCCAGTGTCGCGGCGCAGCTCTCGGCAGCGGGTGTGCGCACATCGTCGCACC
Organism: Roseiflexaceae bacterium; assembly: GCA_014381165.1. GTDB lineage: Bacteria > Chloroflexota > Chloroflexia > Chloroflexales > Roseiflexaceae > JACMIM01. Next base: position 2,253 of record JACMIM010000858.1, on the reverse strand, counting down.
AAGGCTGATTCTCCAGCAGCGCCGTTTCAGTAGCCATGCCCACAAAATTGAGCGTGCGGCCATAGGCTGGCCACAGGTCTTTGCCCGTGGCGTCGATTAACTCGTCGGCAAACAGGCGCTGGGCGATCCGAATGTACCAGGCTTCGAACACGGCTGTGGCCGCGCTGTCGCCGTTGGCGCGCATGTCCCAGCTGCGCAGCAGGTCGAGCGCCGCCTGGCCGCGCGCGTCGGCGGGCTTGGTGCGCAGCAGCAGCGGCAGCAGGTTGCGGGCGTGGACAGCCAGCACGTCGGCCTGCATAGTGGCCATGTCGTTGGGGCTATGTTTGCCCTTCGCTTCGATCATTTCGACAATACGGACGGCGCGGTAGGGCGCAGCATAGCTGTTGCCAATCACGTCGGCGAGCGCATCGCCAGTGACCTGGTTATTGGCGCTGACGATATAGCCCTCGGGCGGGTTGTAACTACGCGGCAGCTGCTCCCAGGGCAGGTAGCCAGTCCACTCGTTTTCGCCGGTCCAGCCGGGCACCGGCGTGCGGCCATCGCCACTGGCCCGCAGCGGAATCGTTCCGCCGGTGATATAGCCAATATTGCCCTTGCGGTCGGCATACGTGTAGTTCTGGTCGGTCGCGCGGTAATCGCGGAAGGCCGCCGTAAACTCGGCGAAGTTGCGCGCACGGTTGATTGCCAGGGCCGACAACGCGCCGGTTTCGACCGGATCGTGCCCACTCCAGCGCACGGCCAGCGCCGGGCCAGTCGGGCTGACGACATCTGAAAGCAGCGGGCCGTGGCGCGAGATGCGCACATTCAGCGTAACATCGGGCTGGCCCTTGACCTTGATAAGCTCCGGCACGATCTGGAGCGGCTCCCACACACCTTGGTACAGGGCCTCGTTGCGATCGTTGATCTGCTCGATGTACAAATCCTGCGAATCGACATTGATCGTGGTCACGCCCCAGGAGATACTGCCGTTGTGGCCAGCCTGCACACCAGGCGAGCCAGGCACGGTCGCGCCGATCACGGTGCGCCCGTCATACGAGAGTTCAGTCAAATACCACAGCGCGGGCGACTGCGACGGGAGATGTGGGTCGTTGGCCAGCAGCGGCTTGCCGGTGGTGGTGCGCGAGCCGCTGAGCACCCACGAATTGCTGCCGCGCCCGTCCGCGCCGATGCCGGTCTGCTCGGCGACCGCCTGGTGCAGCGCCAGCAGCTCGTTGAGGGCTGAGGGCTGAGGGCTGAGGGTTGAAGGCTGCGGGCTGAGGGTTGAAGGCTGAGTATCTGGCACGATCACAGGGCCGTCCTCAGTGTAGGCCGGAGTCAACTGGGCGGCGCGCTCGGGGCCGAGCAGGGCGGCGAGCTGGCCACGCAGCAGCTCTTTATCCCAGTTGGAGCCATTGCCCCAGGTAAACAGCTTGCCGAATGCCAACACGTCAATTGGCGTCCATGGCTCCGCTGCCACGCCAAGCAGGCCGAACTCAGGCGGCAGCTGCTGGCTGGACTGGCCCAGGTACAGGTTGATCCCGGCAGCATAGGCCTCCAGCGGCGCGCGGTCGCTGGGGCTGAGTTTTTGCCAGGCCGCTTCGGCCACGCGGCGCAGGCCGACCGTGCGAAACAGCGCGTCGAACTTCAGACCATCGGGGCCAAGAAACTCGGCGGTGCGCCCGTTGGCCAGGCGGCGCTGGAACTCCATCTGCCACAGGCGATCCTGAGCGTGGGAGTAGCCCAGGCCGAACTGCGCGCCGTTCTCGCCACGAGCGCGAATGTGTGGCACGCCCTCGGCGTTGCGCCGAATGCTTACACGCCCGTAGGGGCTTTTCAGGATGAGCGCGCCGTCGGTCGGGGCGGGCGCTGCGGATGCCGCGCTGGCTGTGCTCAGGAACAGCGCCAGCAGCACGAATTGCAGCGTGTGCTGCACGAGCTTCAAGCGGAAACGAATCATAAGTCGATGCTCCTTTGGCGGCTACTGCACGCCTTATCGATGAATGGTCAGGACGAGTGTGGAACGCCATTACGGGCGTTTGCCCAACATATCTGGCCCGCTGGCCAGCAGGTTATCGGGATCATAGCGACGCTTGGCGGCGGCAAGCCGCTCGAACTCCGGCCCGTAATGCCGCTCCCAATCAGCGCGCTCCAACTGCACCGCGCTGATTGGATAGCGCGTACCGCCGAGATCGCGGGATTGGTCGAACAGCGAGCGGTTGTAGATGAGGGCCTGAGCGATCGCCTGTTCGTCCTGCGGCATCGAGCGCAGAATCC
>JACMIM010000857.1 GCA_014381165.1 Roseiflexaceae bacterium | reverse complement strand
TAGCGGCTTCAGCCCCCAGCCCGCGCAGGCGGGCTTCGTAACCCCAGCTAGCGGCTTCAGCCGCGCGGGTTCCATCCCCAGCCAGCGGCTTCAGCCGCGCGGCATTGTGTTATACCCCCGCACCGCCCGCATCGTCACCAGATCGCCCGAGTACCAATCGAGCGCTAGATCGGGCATGGCTTCGGCAGGCTCGCCTGCCAACGCGGCAGGCAGGGCCAGCGATTCCAGCCTGGGAAACCAGGCGCGCGCCACGCGATGCGCCCACTCGGCCAGCGCGATCTGGCGCAGATCTTCCACGCCCTCCATGGTCAGGTCGGTCGCCTCGGCGCGCAGTGTCAGCGGGCCGTGGTTGAGCAGTGCCCGTAGCCAGGCAATCAAGGCCTCGCCCAGTGTGACATGCCAGCGCGCGCGTTGGCCCAGCGGCGCGTGGTGCAGCAACTCCCGCGCTGCGCGGAGGTCGCCGCGACCCTGCAGCCGCGCCCCCGCCAGTTGGCCTTGCAGCGCAAGCTCGGCAGCAATCGTCACCGGCGCATCGATCAGGCGAGCCTCCGTGGTGGTGGTGAGCACCGCATTGTGTGCGCCAAATCCCGATGTTTTGCCGCGCGCCAGCAGCCGCACGCCCTCGCCCTCCGGCAGCCAGCCATACACTGCGCCAATCTCCCACGGCATTGGCAGCAACCGCCGCTCGGGCGCGGCAAAGCGCTGCATGTCGGCAGCGCTTGCGCCAAAGCGGATGTCGGCGGCGAACACAGCCTGGCCACTTGGCAGCGCCTGCCGCTGAATCGGCGTCGCGGGCGCAACCATTGGTTCGAGCGAATCGACATACAGCACATGCGGGTCGCGTGTATCGGCATAGCCACGCGCACTGCCGCGCTTACTGATGGTTGGAATGCTGATCATGGTTTTCTTTCTCTGCTAGCAATCCTAACGGATTGCTAGCAGAGGAGTTATTTTCTGGGGCTGCGCCCCAAACCCCCGCTTTGGCGAGAAGTTATTATTCGGGGCTGCGCCCCAAACGCCTGCTTTCGAGAAAGGGAGCTTCTTGGGCTGTGCCCCTGACCCTCATTTTGCCCGATCGAGCGGCGGCTGCACAAGCAAGGCCGTGCCTTCGTGCGGCAGCCAGCCGGTTGTCGCCATCGGCTGCGCCGTTCCCGCAAGATCGCGGGCGACAAAACTCACGCGATACTGAAGCTGGAGTGGTGCAAACACGTTGCTGCGCTGAACGAACCAGATCAGCGTTGCAGCGGGATCGAGCGAGACCCGCCGCCCAGTGGTCGTCGCGTCTGGCGCAGCCACATGGGTCAGCTCGATAGCTGTGTAAGCCAATCGCGGCGCAAGCGCTGGGTCGAGCGTGATCGCTAGCCGATCAAGCGGCGGCACTTCGAGCTGGTGCGCACCGATCGCAACCGTGCGGTCGCGCACCTCGCCGTCGCTGAGTACAAACGCCTCACGCTCCATTCCAGCCGGCGGCACGGCCACACAACGGGCGGTGATCGGCGCATGCAAATCGTGACCGGGCAGCGCGACCCACGCGCTTGGTTGCTGGGCGGAAAGCCGCACATGGGCCAGTGGCGCATCCCCCGAATCACTGCCACTTGCCCGCAACTCGACCTCCACCGCCGCCGCGCTTGCAAACACCCGCAGCTCCGCCTCGACCCGCACGATATCGATCCCGGTGGTTTCACGGCTGATGCGTACTATTCGCTCACGCATAGTGACTGCATCACGCTGTAAAATCTGCGGCCAGCCAGCGCCGCCAGCGGGGGCAATCAGCGCGCCGGTTCGGTACTCGATCTGGAAGTCCTGCACGATCGACGGAAACGTGATTGCGAGCTTGGCCGTCGATGTCGTGCCAGCGAATTGCACGCGGCGGGTTGTGAACACGCCCGCAGCGGTTGGAAAACGCAGGTCGGCCCAGGTCTGGCGGATCGCGCTGGCATCGATTGGCAATTCATTGAGCACATATACCTCGGCCCCACCAAACATATCAAGACCGCTTGCGATTGGAAACAGCATGTTACGTTGTTGCGGGTCGGCAAACTCAGGCAGGCTTGCCACCGACCAATCGAGCCGATAGCTGCGCTCTTCCTGACGCGCCAGCGAAAGATCCCATGAGTAGGTCAGCGCCTCAGCGTCGCGCAGCAGGTAGTGTGTTGCGGCACGCGGCTCGCTGGCCTGGCGCACAAACAGATCGTCGAGCGTGTGGCGGGCGAGTTGGCGCAGCAGCAGCTCGCGCTCGGGCATTGGCACAGTCTCGTCGAGCGCCTGCCAGCGCAGCACATCCTCGCGATCGGGCAGCGAAAGAAACGCGGCTGCGATCTCGTCGGCGCTGGCTGGGCCTGGCAGCAGCGCAGCCAGTGCGCCGTGCAGATTAGCGAGATCGGCCGTTGCCAGCCAGGGTACACCCGGCACCAGGCCACGATAGTGCAACTCCAGCTCGACTTCTACCACCGCACGGCCATCTGCAAGCAACGGCTGAAGCAACCCAAGCTCGATCGTGCTGAGTTCCACGGTTATCGTAGCGAGTTCGCCCCCGGCGAAAACGGCCCGCCGCCACTCGCCTGCTTGTTCGTCGGCACCATCGAGCAGCGAGCGTAGCCGCAGCCGAAAGAACCCGCGCTCGAACGAAACCATCCGCACAGCAGCTGCGCTGGGTGTTGCTTGTTCGGCCAGCGGCGCGAACATCAGCCGTAGCTGAAGCACGCCGCCCTGCGCCTCACCGCTGCCGTCGCGGTAGCTCAACAGCATAAACACGGGCTTTCCAGCTGGATCGCGCGCAACGGCGAGCGCACTGGGCAGGGCATACAGCAACGCGGCATCGCGGCTGTCGGCGAAGGTTGGCGCTGCTGATTGATTGTGTGATAGAACGAGCATCGTTTTTAGTGCTTCTCTACCCTCACCCCCTGCCCCTTTCCCAAGCGGAGAGGGGCAGGGGGTGAGGGAATCAGGCCGCTGGTAGTGCCGGCACAATCGCCAGCGTGTCGAGATCGGTCGCGATCCACTCTGTCGTGGCGATCACACCGGTGCTATAGTTGGCCGCCGTGCGGAAGCGGTAGGTGCTGAAATCGCCAATCAGCACCGCCAGGTAGCCGCGCGAAAGCTCGACCGTCGCGCTTTGTGCCTCGGCGGTCAGCGTTGCCGTTGCGCCGCTATCGAACTCGACTAGCACGCTGGTCAGCATTGCAACGCCATCCGGCGAGCTGGCAAAATACTCCGGCCCTTGGATTGCCACGGTGATCGTGAACTTCTCGCTTGTGAAGCCCTGCTGCACCACCAGTTTGCGCCACAGCAGCTTGTAATCGTCGATCAGCACCTGGGCGTTCAACTGTGGGTCGATCGCCCGCAGTGGCTCGCCGGCGGGGGCTATTTTGTAGGCCACGTCAGCCGTTTGGCCAGGCCCGATCAGCGCGGGTGCAAAGGCTTGTGGGTAGGCCATCTGGTTGCCGACCGAAACCTGCTTCAGCGCGTTCAGCGCGATCGGATTTTCCACCCGGTTGCGCAGCCCGACCTGATATGTATCGGTTGTGCCTTCGACAAGGCCGCTGATCAGCACATCGAACAGCGGGCCGGCGGTTTCGACCAGTGAAATGCGCAGCGGCACTTCCACCGGCGTGTTGTCGAGCAGGGTTGTGCGGACGGTGCCGGAAAGCGCGCCGGCCGTTTTGTCGGGCCGCGCCGTCAAGAGTGCCATGACCAGCTTGAATTGGTCTTCGCTCAGTTCGATCTCGCCCGCGATGCCATTGGCAAAATCGGCTTGCAGTGTTTGCGGCGGCACGCCCGGCAGGTCGCCAAATGTAACTGTGGCGCTGCCTGGATAGATCGGCAGCAGGCGCGGCGTTTCACCATACTTGCGCTCGATGTCGGCAACCGTCAGCTCGCGCAATTCCGGGTCGAGCGAAGGTAACAGCTGGTAGGTCAGCGTCACTTGCGTGTCGGTGACGGCATCGCCCTGGCCCTCGCCGGTGGTGATGATGTTTTGCATGGTGGCGAGCAGATAGGGCTGGTAGGCGGCGGACGCGCTGGGCCGCGCCGTGCGTGCCAACAGGAACTCACTCGGCTGGTAGTAAAACAGCTTGCGGCCTTCATCGCGGTAGTAGCGCACGGTGCGCCCATCGCTGTGGGTGTAAGCGTCGGCAAGCAAGCTGTCTTTTGTTTCAGGCGTGAAGCCACCTGGCAGCACAAACATATAAGCGTTGGTGTCACGAACAAAGCAGAACGGGGCGACGGTCTGCGCCGATTCGACGGCGACCGCCAGCAGCGCCGCTTCGCCACCCTGGTCGGCGATTGCGCCGACCGGAATGGCGATCCTGATCTCAGTTCCCCTGCGAATGCGCATGTCAGATCGCTTTAGCAGCGCCGATACCGGCATGGCAACTGCGCTGCTGGTTTGGCTCCCGGCCGAGATCAGCACAGCCGTATTCACAGCGATTGGTTGTGCGATATGGGCAACGTTGGCCAGCAGCGGCAGCATCGCCGTGGCGAGCTGGGCTTGCTGCAACGGCGCAGTGGAGCCGTCCAGCGTCATTGCCGCTGTATCAGCAAACAGCTCGGCGCTGGTTTCGGGCGGCAGCGCCAGCGGCAGCACCTGAAAGATCGTCGGCGACACAGCGTCCACGCCCTCGCCAAGCGTGCCGCCCTCGTGCCGTCGAAAGATCGACCTGAAGATCGGAATATTTGGTTGGCTGATCACCGTCGAGGCGGCGCTGATCGG
>JACMIM010000856.1 GCA_014381165.1 Roseiflexaceae bacterium | reverse complement strand
TGGCGGTCGGCGTCGAACACGCTGGCCGAGGTCGCGATGATCACCACGCCCTGCAGCTCGGGCAGCTGCCGGATCGCCCGCGTCGCCTCCACGCCGGTCATCACCGGCAGTCGCAGATCCATCAGGATCAGATCCAGCCGCACCGCCTGGGCTTGCGCGACGCCGGCGCGCCCGTCGGCGGCTTCAAGCAGCCCGAACCCAAGCGGGGCCAGCAGGTCGACCAGCACCGCGCGGTTCTGCGGGTTGTCGTCCACGACCAGGATCGTCCGCCGTGGCCCAGTGTAGCCGCTGATCGGGCGGGCGGGCGGCAGCGGCGCAGCTACCACATCCGCTACCAGCGGGGCCAGCAGCTCGAACCAGAAGCGGCTGCCGACGCCAAGTTGGCTTTCGACCTGGATCGCGCTGCCCATCAGCTGGAGCAGGCGTTGGCTGATTGCCAGGCCCAGGCCGGTGCCTTCCGTGCGCTGGCGCGCCGCGCCGACCTGCTCAAACGGGTGAAAGATCCTGGCCAGATCGCCGGAGCTGATCCCGACCCCGGTATCGAGCACCTCGAACCGCAATGTACACAAGTTATGAGTTATGAGTTTTGAGTTATGAGTTTTGAGTTGGCTGCCCTCGAACTCAGAACTCATAACTCGTAACTCATAACTCACGCGCAGCGTGACGCTGCCGTGCTCGGTAAACTTGATCGCATTGCCCAGCAAGTTGAGCGCCACCTGGCGTAAGCGCTGCTCATCGGCCCGAATGCCCGTGGGCAGATCGGTTGCCGCCTCGTAAACAAAGCTGAGTCCCTTCTGCTCCGCGCGCGGGCGGCAGGCCCCCAGGATGTCCTGCAGAAAGGTAGGCAGATGGAGATCAGTGCGCGCCAGCTCCAGCTTGCGGGCTTCGATTTTCGCGAGATCAAGAATATCGTTGATCAGGGTCAGCAGGTGCTCGCCGCTCTGCTGAATGATCTGCAGCCCCTGCGCTTGCTGGGTACTCAAGCCGCCCGCGCGTGTGAGAATCTGGGCGTAGCCCAGAATGCCGTTGAGCGGCGTGCGCAGCTCGTGGCTCATCATGGCCAGGAATTCGCTTTTGGCCTGGTTGGCGGCTTCGGCGGCATCGCGAGCCACCGCCAGCTCCGCAGTGCGTTCAGCCACCAACTCCTCGAGATGCTCGCGGTGCGTGCGCAATTCTTCCTCGGCCCGCTTGCGCTCGGTGATGTCCATGTTGACCCCGAGAATTCGCAGACTCCCTTTGGCGGTATCCTCAATCGCCTGGCCCCACCAGCGTATCCAGCGCATCACACCGTCCGTCCGAATGATGCGGAACTCCATCTCGCCGTCTTCGCGGTTCTCCACCAACCGCCCAAATTCCTCGCTGATCCGGGCCAGGTCTTCGGGAAACACGTGCTCCCAGCAGAATGCGGCAAAATCACCTGTGAAGTTGTCGGGTATACCCCAGATTTCGGCCAGTTTGGGCGTCCAGGTTGCTCGACCGCTCTCAAGATCGACCTCAAATGCGCCGATCTGTCCGATCTGGAGGGCCAACCGGTGCCGCTGCTCGCTCTCTCTGTAGGCCTCCCCCGCCCGTTTGCGCTCGGTGATGTCGTTGGCCTGGCCGAGAATACAGGGTTCGCCACCG
>JACMIM010000855.1 GCA_014381165.1 Roseiflexaceae bacterium | reverse complement strand
TTTCTGCTGGGCGACGCCGCGCATGTGCATAGCCCAGTCGGCGGGCAGGGCATGAATACTGGCCTGCTGGACGCGCACAACCTGGCCTGGAAGCTTGCGGCAGTGGCACGCGGCGCGGCGGGCGACCGGCTGCTCGACAGCTACGAGGCCGAGCGCCGCCCATTCGCGCAACGGCTCGTCCGCACCACCGATCGACTCTTCGATTTGATTGTCAACCCCAACCCAATCTGGCAGCGCGTGCGTGGTCGCCTGCTGCCGGCACTGCTCAAGCTTGTCGCGGGGCAATTGCGCCGCGGTTCTAGCCGCGGGCCGCAGTCAACACGGCGCGCGCCGGTGCTACCAACTATCTTATTTGGGCTGGTGTCACAAACTGGCCTGGGCTACCGCACGAGTTCGCTGAGTTGGGGGCGAGTTGGGCGCATCCAAGGCGGTGACCGCCTGCCCTTTGTGCCGCAGATCGACGGCAGTAACTTCGACGCGCTCAAGGACGCGCGCCCACAGCTGCATGTGTATGGCACGGCGGTACCGGCGTTGCTGGCGTGGGCGCACAGCCGCCCCGAGATCGATCTAAAAGTGTTTCCCGCCTCGGCTAAGGCGCGGGCGGCTGGCCTTCAAGCCGGTGCCGTGTATCTGGTTCGGCCCGATGGCTACATTAGCGCCGCTCTGATGCAGTTCGACGCGGGGGTATTGGAGCAGGTGCTGAACGATCGGTGGGCGTGGCGAGCAACAGCAACAGACCATACGTAAGTGTGCGGCTTGGCCCTGCCCATTCGACCGATGCGGGTCGAACGCATGTGTGCTAGCATAGTTAGGACTTACGCAGTTGGCGATTCCAGCTTGCGGCAGCGTGGAACATCTAGCTTTTTGTTTTGTTTTTGGTGCAAAGCATCAAAAAACAAAACACTTACGAGTTGTCTGCTTGCCCGCCGCCGACGAAATGAAAGACTTCTGGCAACTGCGTAACTCCTAACAGTATGAGTGATGAGGCATTGGAAAAGGTTATTTCGTTCTATGGTAGCAACAACACAAGGCCGGCGTGGCGGCGTGCCGGCCACGCCCGATGAGCCAAAAAAGCCCTGGCGCGAACGGCTGCAAGACGCAAAGGGCGCGTATGGCAATATCCCCGGCGCATTCAAGCTGGTCTGGGCGGCGGACAGAACTAATACGGTTATTATGGCCGTCCTGACGCTGATCAGCGCGCTCTTGCCGATCTCGCAGGCCTGGGTCGGCAAGCTGATCGTCGATTCCGTGGTGGCCTCGTTGAGCGCGGGCACAGGGGCGACCGTTGGACTCCAGGCGACGCTGCCCTTTCTGTTGATCGAGTTCGGTTTGCTGTTGGTGGGGGCGATTATCAGCCAGATACGCCGCCTGTCCGAGCACGTCTTGAACGCGCGTCTTGGCAACTATATCAATACTGCCGTCATGCGCAAGGCGCTCTCGCTCGATCTTCAGTATTTCGAGGATTCGGGCTTTTACGACAAATTGCAGAACGCCCGCCGCGAGGCCGATCACCGTGCGCTGGGCATCATCAATGGTACGTTTCTGCTGGTGCAGAACATTATCACGCTGCTGACCTTCGCCGTCGGGCTGCTGACGTTTAACCCGCTGATCGCGCTGATTCTGTTCGGCGCGACTATCCCCTCGTTTGTGGCGCAGGGGCGTTTCAGCAACATGCAGTTCCGCATGCTGACTTGGCGCGCACCTGAATCGCGCCAGATGCAGTACTTCGAGCATGTCCTGACGGTTGACGCAAGCGTGAAGGAGGTCAAGCTATTTGGCCTGGGCGAGCCGCTGCTTCAACGCTACAGCGATATCTTCTGGAAGACATTTCGTGAGGATGAGGTGCTGGCGCGGCGGCGTTCGCTGTTCAGCCTGGTGTGGGGCATCCTCGCCTCGCTCAGCTACTATGGCTGCTATGCCTGGATTGTCTTCGAGACTGTCGGCGGCGTGATCTCGCTTGGCCTGATGACCTTCTACCTGACGCTGTTTCGCAGCAGCCAGGGCACCTTTCAAGGTTTATTCGACAACCTGAACCGGCTGTATGAAAACGGCCTGTTTATGGACAACCTGTATAGCTTTCTCAACCTTGAAGCTCAGATGCCGCGCTCGAATACGCCGGCCGTGATGCCAGTGCGGCTGACGCAGGGCCTTGAGTTTCGCAATGTTTCGTTTCAGTATCCTGGCCGCGAGGATTACGCGCTGAAGGGCTTGAATCTGATTATTCGCCCTGGTGAGAAGCTGGCGCTGGTGGGCCAAAATGGCGCGGGCAAGACCACGCTGATCAAGCTGATGACACGGCTCTACGATCCCACCGAAGGCCAGATTCTGCTCGACGGCGTCGACCTGCGCGATTACAACCCGGACGATCTGCGGCGCAAAATCGGCGTGATCTTCCAGGATTTCGTGCGCTACCACCTTTCGATGCGCGAGAACATTGGCTTTGGCCAGATCGACGAGCTTGATAATCTTGCTCGCATCAAGGGTGCCGCCGAGCGCGGTGGTGCCGACGAAGTGGCCGAGGAGCTGCCGGAGGGCATCGAGACGGTGCTTGGTCGCTGGTTCAAGGCTGGGCACGAGCTTTCCGGCGGGCAGTGGCAGAAGGTGGCGCTGGGCCGCGCGTTCATGCGCGATGGCGAGGTGCTGGTGCTGGACGAGCCAACCAGTGCGCTCGACGCCGCGCACGAGTTCGAAATCTTTCAGCGCTTCCGCGAGCTGACCGAGGGCAAGATCGCCGTGCTGATTTCGCACCGCTTCAGCACCGTGCGCATGGCCGATCGCATCGCGGTGATCGAGAATGGTGGCATCAGCGAGCTTGGTTCGCACGAGGAGCTGATGGAGCAGGGGGGCACCTATGCGCGGCTGTTCGAGATGCAAGCCGCTGGCTATCGCTGAGGCTACGTATTGAGGACTTTCGCTTTGTTTCGATTTTTGGCGTGGGAACGCCAAAGACCGAAACAATTAGGAGTTACGCAACTGCCCAAGCATTTTCATTTCGCCTGCGGCGGGCAAGGGAATAATCAATAATTGTTTCGATTTTTGGCGCTTTGCGCCAAAAATCGAAACAAAAAATATATCTTCCATGCTGCCGCAGGCAGGAACCGCCAACTGCGTAAGTCCTAACAATACTAGTTTTTTTTGCCCGCCGCAGGCGGAAAGCGGTTTCTACCGGCGGCGCAGGAGAAACACGCCGATGCCGATCATCAGCAGCGGAAACATGAACTCAATATTGAGGTTCAAGTTATCGGCCAGAATAAGCCCACCGAAAGCGATCAGGCCAAAGGCGAACCATTTGCTCATCTGCCGCGCCCGCACTGGGCCGCTGGCCGGCTGGTTGGGCTGCTCGCCCGCTGGCAGTGATTGGTCGGAGCCACTCGGGTAGAGCCGCTCACCGGAAACCGGATCGAAGTTGTAAGCGCTCGGCGGCGGCACTTCGCCATAGCGGGCCGCTACCGCCACCTGCTCACGTTCACGCTGGACGACATATGGTTCGCCGCCGAAGCCAAGCAGCGGCGGGAGCGGTGCTCGCGGCGGCGCTAACGGCATAGCGACCCACAGCGCCGGGTAGACCAAAACACCAAGCCCGGTTGTCAATGTGACCAGCACAAAAATAAGCCGCACGATCACCGGGTCGACACCTAAATATTCCCCAAGGCCGCCGCACACCCCACTCATAATCTTCTCGGTGCGGCTGCGCATTAAGCGATGTTGCTGCATAATTCCCTCTCGACATTGGCTGCGATGTACCTCTCATCTCCTGCTGCTTGGACGCCAGGTGTTAAAAGATTGTTGCATATCTCGCTGTTTCGGTCAGGCGGCTTTGCCGCCCGACCAAAACAATGAGGGTGATTTTTCTTGGGGCTGCACCCCAAACCCCGCTGTCTTCGTGCAGTTCAACAGGCCGCACCTTAGCCTGCTGCCGTGCTTGCGGCAGCATGGCGCAGCTGCTATACTCGCCGCGCGGCAGGCTTCGCCGCGCAGCGAAAGCAGCATACGCAATGGCAGCAGATCTCATTCCAGCCTTTTTAATGGGCGTGCTGGCCGCGTGGCTCGGCCTGAGTCTGCTGGCACGTTCACCGCGCGAGGCGGCTACACGCAGCTTTGCGTTGCTCTGCCTGAACCTATCGATCTATGGGTTGGCGATTGTGCTTGGCCGAACCAGTGTTGAGCCAGGCGTTCAGGCGATCGCGCAGCGGGTCGAAGTGGCCGAGTCGGTGCTTCTGCCGGTGTTCTGGCTACAGTTCATTATGGTGGTTTCGGACACGCACCGGCTGGCTGTGTTGCGGCGGGCGGCGTTGCCAAGCGCGGCGGCGCTTGGCGGCGCGCTCGCCTTGTTTGCGCTGTTCGCGCCGCAGAT
>JACMIM010000854.1 GCA_014381165.1 Roseiflexaceae bacterium | reverse complement strand
GGTGTATAGCCAACCGCCCAGGCGTCCTTCCACTCATTCGACGTGCCGGTCTTGACTGCGGCGGGCCGGCCGTCGGGCAGCTCCATCACATTATCGCGCCCAAACATGTACCAGCGCGCCTGGTTGTCGCTGAGCATGTCGCTGATCAAATAGGCGATCTGCTGGCCTTGCGGGCCGAGTGCCTGGCGCGGTTGCGTGCGCGCGCCATTGTCCAGCACCGCGCCGCGTGAGTCAGTCACTCGCAGAATCGAGACGGTCGGGCGCAGGCTGCCGCTATCACGAAAGGTGCTGTACACATTGGCCAGATCGAGCAGGCGCACCTCGTTCGAACCCAGCGCCATGGAAAGCCCAAAGCGGCTGGGGTCGGTAAAAGTCGTAATGCCCAGATCATGCGACTGCTGCACAAACGTTTCCACGCCAACAAAATCGAGCGTCTGCACCGCCGGGATGTTGAGCGAATTGGCCAGAGCCATACGCACACGCTGCGGCCCATGGAAGGCGTTGTCGTAATTATTGGGCGCGTAGACCGCGCCATCGGCGCTGCGAAACTCGGTGCGCTCGTCCCACAGCACCGTGGCGGGCGTCCAGCCCTTGCGCAGCGCGGCGGCGTAGATAATCGGCTTGAGCGCCGATCCAGGCTGGCGCTCTGCCAGCGTCACATTGACCTGGCCGTTGATTGCGCGGTCGTTGAAATCGGCGCTGCCGACCATCGCCAGCACTTCATTGGAGGGCGAAAGCACCAGCGCGGCGGCATTTGTGGCATTGCGGCTGCGCAACGGCGGCTGGCCGTTGGCTCCTTCGATGATATGCTGGCGGACGATCTGCTCGGCCTTGATCTGCCAGCTCAAATCGAGCGATGTCACGACACGCAGCCCACCGCGGTAGATCACGTCCGGCCCGTAGCGTTCCTCCAGCTGCTGGCGCACATAGTAGACAAAGTGCGGCGCGGCGATATCGATCCGCTCGGCCACCAGCCGCACTGGTGTTTGGTAAATTGTCGTGGCCTGGTCGCGGTCGAGTATGCCAGTCTTGACCATCTGGTCGAGCACGATCCGCTGGCGGGCCTTGGCCGCATCATAGTTAATGAATGGATCGTAGGTGGTAGGCGACTGCGGCAGGCCGGCGATCAAGGTGGCCTCGGCATCGTTCAGTTGTGCGACGGGCTTGCCAAAGAAGATTTGGGCGGCGGCTTCCACACCATAAGCCTGGTGGCCATAGTAAACCTCGTTGAGATAGCGGCCCAGAATCTGGTCCTTGCTGTACTCGCGCGAGACCCGAAAGGCCAGAAATGCCTCGCGAATCTTGCGCTCCAGCGAAACTTCGCTGCGCTCTTCGAGTGGCAGCAGGATGTTGCGCACCAGCTGCTGCGTGATCGTCGAGGCACCCGAAACGACGGCTGCGCTGCGCTGATTCTGCACAAAGGCCCGCGCAATCGCCCGCGCGTCCACACCGGGGTTCTGGTAGAAACTGGCGTCCTCGACCGCCACCGTGGCGTTCTTGAGCGTCTGGGGAATATCGTTGAACGCCACCACCGTGCGGCGCTGGCCATTCGGGTCGACCAATTCGTACAGCAGCGTGGTGCCATCGCGGGCGTAGATTTTAGTCGTTTCAGCCGGGCGGCGGCGGCCAATCTCGGATGGCTCGGGCAGGTCGGTTGCGTAGGTACGATACAACCAAACCGCGCCGACACCAGCGGCGGCAACGCCAAGCAGGCCGAGCAGCAGGCAAATCTGGATCAGGGCGAGGAACAGCCGCCAGACGAAATCGATTGGCGTCGTGCGCCGTTTGTGGCGGGTTTTTGCTCGTTTAGCCATGAATGAAGAAATTCAGCATTTGATAGGTACACTCAGTATAGCACGCACATGCGGAATTTGGGGGTGCGCTGCCACCGCGCCCGTCCGGCGACCGAAGCCGCAGGCTCGCACGACCAAGCCAGCGTAGGCGGGCTTCGTAAACCCAGCCAGCGGCTTCAGCCGCGCGGCGTTTCAAGCGTTTCGACCACGCGCCGGTAGAGTGCCACGCGCTCGGCGGCCACGGTGGCCCAGGTG
>JACMIM010000853.1 GCA_014381165.1 Roseiflexaceae bacterium | reverse complement strand
GTGGCCCAAGGCACCGGCACGCTGCTCGAGCGCGCGCCCGAGATTGGCTCGTATCTGCTCAAGGCACCGGCGCAGACCACGCTAGCCACGGTGCAGCCCCAGCACCTGGTCGGCAGCGCCGACGAGCGCACCGGTATCGAGGGCATGGAGATCGCCGAAGACGTGACCATGATCTGCTGCCCGGATCTCATGTCGCCCTTGGCGATCAAGGAGCTTGGCCGCGATGGCATCAAGGCAGTTCAGCTCGCCATGATCAACCACTGCGAGCGCATGGCCGACCGCGTGGCGATCATCGACCCAATTCCTGACCTCACGCCGCTACAGGTCAAGCACTGGCGCGAGCGGGATACCAACTACGATTCGAAGTTCGCCGCGCTGTACTACCCCTGGATCAAGGTCATGGGGCCAGAGGGCCAGGCGATTGCGATTCCGCCTTCCGGCCACATGGCCGGCATCTACGCCCGCAACGATGTCGAGCGCGGCGTCCACAAAGCGCCGGCCAACGAGATTATTCGTGGCGCGCTCGAGGTGGTCACACCGATCACCAAGGGCGAGCAGGATGTGCTCAACCCGATCGGCGTCAACTGCCTGCGCTCGTTCACCGGGCGCGGCCTGCGCGTATGGGGTGCCCGCACGCTCAGCAGCGACCCAGCCTGGCGCTATGTCAGTGTGCGGCGGCTGTTCAACTATGTCGAAAAGTCGATCGAGCGCGGCACCCAGTGGGTAGTGTTCGAGCCGAACGACCACGATTTGTGGGCGCGCGTGCGCCGCGATGTCGGTGCATTCCTGACTGGCTGCTGGCGCGACGGCATGCTGTTTGGCCTGACGCCCGAGGAGGCGTTCTACGTCAAGTGCGACGAAGAACTGAACCCGCCCGATGTGCGCGACCGTGGCCAGTTGATCATCGAGGTCGGGATGGCCCCAGTCAAGCCGGCCGAGTTCGTGATCTTCCGCTTCAGCCAGTATAGTGGCGGCGGTGCCTAATTCTGAGAATCTTTCAAGGAGGATAGTATGGCAGAGCAAGATCCGCTAGTTAGTGCCTTCTTTCGGCTCGACCTGAGCGGCAAAGCCAGCGGCGCATTTCGCGAATGCACCGGCCTGGGCAGTGAGCACGAAGTTGTCGAGGAAAAGTCGGCTGGGCCGGATGGCAAGGCCATTCTCAAGAAGCTGCCCGGCCGCATGAAGTTCACCGATATCACGCTCAAGCGCGGCATTACTAGCTCTATGGACATGTGGGCGTGGCGCAAGACGGTCGAGGACGGCCAAGTTGAGACAGCACGTATCAACGCCTCGATTGTGATGGTCAAGCCAGACGGCACCGAGGCAGCACGGTGGAATATTAACAACGCCTGGCCATCCAAGATCACCGGCCCAACCGCGAACGCGACCACCGGCGAGGTTGGCATCGAGGAGTTAGTGATCGTTCACGAGAGCTACACGCGCGTATCGTAGCCAATTCGTGGGTGCCGTGCGCGGAGTCTAGTAGAAAGCTCACGTAGTTGTTGGATGATGGGATCATGAGATTTGCTGGCTCTCATCTAACCATCTCATGATCTCATATCCAATCTCTACAGAGTGCAGGAACAACTGATGGAAGCACATCTATGACAGCAGCCTTTCAAACCGAATACGCATTCACCCTGCCGTGCGGCTATGTCGACGAGCGTGGCAATCTGCACCGCGAGGGCGTGATGCGGCGCGCCACCACACTCGACGAGATCGAGCCGTTGCGCGACCCGCGGGTGCGCGCGCACGATGCCTACCTCAGCGTGGTGCTGCTCAGCCGCGTGGTGACGCAGCTTGGCTCGCTGCCAGCGCTCAGCCCTGAACGGATCGAGCAGCTGTTCGCAACCGATTTTGTGTATCTCCAGCAGCTGTATCTGCAGATCAACGAAAGCCCGAACGCAGTTGTTGCCACGCGGTGCCCGGTGTGTGGGACACACTTTGCGCTCGATCTAGCGGGGGATCATGAAGGCGAACAGCTCGACTAATGGCGACACCAGGCGCGGCCCGCGGCCGGCTGCCCCCGCCGTCGATATCCAACAGCTGGCCGACCGCGTGTACCGGCTGTTGCAGGCCGATGCGCGCCGCGAGCAGATGCGCAGTGGGCAGCAGGCCGATCGAAAGATGAGGTAGGGTGTGGCCGAAGAATCAATGCCCAACTGTCGCTTTTATGTGCAGATCGACGGCATCTCGCAGGCGGTCTTCACCGAAGTGAGCGGCCTGCAAGTCGAAACTGTGGTGCAAGACTACGAGGAAGGCGGCAATAACAGCTTCATCCACCGTATCCCGGGGCGCACCAAGGTCGGCAACATCACATTGAAGCGTGGCATCACAAAATCGAATGATTTTTTCAATTGGTACAAAGGGCTGATCAACGGCAAGATCACGCGTAAGAACCTGTCGGTTGTGATGTACGACGTCAAGGGAACCGAGATGTTACGCTGGAATTTCGACAGCGCCTACCCGGTGAAATGGCTTGGCCCGCAGTTCGCCGCCGACGGCAAGACGATTGCGATCGAAACACTTGAATTAGCCCACGACGGGCTACGATTAGAGTAACCAGTATGTGGCCTCACATCCTCAGCAGCCGAATACAGCGCCAGCGACGGTTTGCCAAGCGCATCATAGCGCGGCATGTGCTGCTGCGTCGCAATGCTGCGCCCGCCACTGCCCGTGGTCGGGCCGCGCCGGAGCTGGCTGTTCAGGGCCTGCCCGCTCGTTGGCCGGTACAGGCGGCACAGCCCTGGCCGCCGGGGGAGCCATGGACCGAGGAGTTGGTCGCAACAGCGCAAGACCAGTTGCCAGCTTTCGCCGCGCCCAGTGGCGATTTCACTGCGGCAGCCGAGCAACGCTGGCCCGCCCCGGTGGCAGCGGTCGCGCTATCAACCGCTGCTCAACCGCGCCCCGCGCCGCCTACTACGCGGGACGTACCAGCTGCGCTGCCGCCCCAGGTAGCGCACGATGTTGCGTCTGCGGCACGCGGCACGGCTGTTCCGCACGATCCAGCCGTGCCCAGTTCCCCGCTTCGTGCAGCGCAAACAGCCGCCAGCGCCGCAGCCCAGCCGCTTCAGCCAAGCGACACGCTGGTTGAAGCCCAGCCGCAGCCCAGCTCTGGCGAGCCTGGCGTCTGGTCGCGCCTGCAACAGGTGCTGATCGCTGATCGACCGTCGTTCGAGCATTCGCCAAGGCC
>JACMIM010000852.1 GCA_014381165.1 Roseiflexaceae bacterium | reverse complement strand
TTTGACCTCCAGCGCCCGCGTGCCCGCTCGCTCAAGGGTGTGGTCAGTCGTATCAGCACACGTATCTTGGCCTACACCTTGTGCTTGCTGACCACACCCGATAGTGTGCCGTGGTTCACAAACAGAACCCCGAATTAGCGTATCTTGTCACCTTGTCAGTCACACGCCACATTCACGAGGAGAACACCATGCCACGACCAGTCACACTCTTCACCGGCCAGTGGGCCGATCTGCCGCTTGAGCAGCTGGCCCCCATGGCCAAGCAAATGGGCTACGACGGCCTTGAGTTGGCCTGCTGGGGCGATCATTTCGAGGTTGGCAAGGCGCTGGCCGACGCAAGCTATGTGCAGCGCAAGCGCGAGTTGCTGGAAAGCCACGGCTTGCAGGTGTTTGCAATCAGTAATCACCTGGTTGGCCAGGCAGTCTGCGACAACATCGACAGCCGCCACAAGAGCATTCTCGCACCCGAGATTTGGGGCGATGGCCAGCCAGAAGGTGTGCGCCAGCGTGCCGCTGCGGAGATGGGGAACACCGCGCGCGCCGCCGCCAAGCTGGGCGTGCGCCAGGTCAATGGCTTCACTGGCTCCGCGATCTGGCATATGCTGTACTCCTTTCCGCCCAACGACTGGGCCGAGATCGAGGCGGGCTATGCCGATTTCGCCCGCCGCTGGAACCCGATTCTGGACGTGTTCGACGAAGTGGGCGTCAGGTTTGGCCTGGAGGTTCACCCGACCGA
This sequence comes from Roseiflexaceae bacterium, assembly GCA_014381165.1. Classification (GTDB taxonomy): domain Bacteria; phylum Chloroflexota; class Chloroflexia; order Chloroflexales; family Roseiflexaceae; genus JACMIM01. The sequence continues at coordinate 4,471 of JACMIM010000852.1, read as the reverse complement.
GATCGCCTACGACGTGCCCACGACCGAAAAGGCGCTGGCCGCTATCGGCCATCGTCCTGCCTTCGGCATAAACTTCGACCCTTCACATTTGGTTCACCAATTCATCGATCCCGTCTACTTCATCGAGCAATTCGCCGACCGCATCTACCACGTCCATGTCAAAGATAGCCAGGTCAACATCAATGGGCGCAGCTCGATCCTTGGCTCGCACCTGAACTTTGGCGATTCGCGGCGCGGCTGGGACTTCGTCTCGCCCGGTCGTGGCGATGTGAAGTGGACGCCGATCTTCCGCGCGCTGAACCGAATCGGCTACGACGGCCCGCTTTCGGTCGAGTGGGAGGACAGTGGCATGGAGCGCGTGTTCGGCGCAACCGAGGCCTGCGCGATGATCAAAAAGGGCGATTTCACGCCCTCGAATGTGGCCTTTGACGCGGCCTTCGCGAAATAGAACAAGGTCGCTACGATTTACCACGAAGAACACGAAGAACACGAAGAACACGAAGATCGTATAAAATCTTCCTGCCCTTCGTGTTCTTCGTGGTTATTGTTGGGAGATGTTCATGATGTTGCAGGACAAAGTCGCAGTCGTAACAGGGGTCAACCGCGAGATTGGGCTGGCCATGGCCGAGGAGTTGGCGGGCGCTGGGGCGCGCGTGTTAGCCGCCCATTTCGGCGAGGCCGAGCGAGTCATGCCGCTGGTCGAGCGGGTGCGTGCCGCCGGTGGCACGATCGAGCTGTGCGACGCTGATTTGCGTGTGGTCGCCGAGTGCCAGCGTGTAGTCGCCGAGGCCGTGCGCCACTTCGGGCGGGTCGATCTGCTGGCCGCCAATGCCGGCCTTTCGCTCGGCCACCCGTTCTTGGAAGAAGACGAGGCCACGATCGACACGCTGTTCAGTTTAAACCTCAAAGGGGCGTTCTTCTGCGCCCAGGCCGCCGCCCGCCAGATGGTCGCCCAGGGCATTGGCGCGGGCCAGCATGCGCCCTACCGGATTGTGTTCACTGCCTCGGTGACAGGCGTGAAGGCCGCGCCGGGCATGGCTGGCTATGCCGTCACCAAAGCTGGCGTGCGCCACCTGGCCACAACACTGGCCGTCGAGCTTGGTCAGTACGGCATCACCGTCAATGCGATCGCGCCTGGCGCGGTGCTGAACGAGCGCAACCTGGCCGATCACCCCGACTACGCCGCGCGCTGGGCCGCGCTCACGCCGGTCGGGCGCGTTGGGCAGCCGCGCGACATCGCCGCAGCGTTGCGCTTCCTCGTTTCCGACCAAGCCGAGTGGCTCAGCGGCCAAACCCTGATCGTCGATGGCGGCTGGTCGGTGCAGGGATTGCACTAGGGTACGCACGACGTGCTGTATCGAATGCCGCTTGCCCGGATGATTTACGCTTCCCCGTACTGGAAAACTCGCTCCAGCGGGACATCGAACACCCGCGCGATTCGGAATGCTACTTCCAGCGACGGGGAGTACTTGTTGCCCTCGATTGCGTTGACCGTCTGCCGTGTGACGCCGACCCGGTCGGCAAGCTCCTGCTGCGTCATCTCACCCTGACGGAAACGCAGGGCGCGGATTTCGTTCGTGACGAGACCGCCGCGCTTGCCCATCGCTTATGCCCCCCGCCGGTACAGCAACAGCTGCGACCCGATCTCCACGAGTTGAGCCAGCACCCAAAACCCCAGCAGCACATGCGTGAAAACGAAGTTGCCCTCCGTCAGCAATGCTGCGCAGAGCGCCAGAAAGACACCCGATGCCAATAGGTATGCCGCGTTGCGCGTACCCTTCAGCTCGATCAGCCGGTCGCGCTCATCCGTCGCCGTCTGCTGGTTTACGATTGCGATGACGATGTGCCCCACGACTTGCGTGATCACGAGCAGTACGACCGCCAGCACAAAAAACACCATCTGATGTGGCATCACGTTCGCGCTGCCAGTCGGCAGCACCATGAAGAAATAGAAACCGAAAACTCCAACCAGACTAACGAACATCAGCCACAGGCTCTTCTCTTGAAACGACAGCCCCATTTCATATCCCCCTGATTAGCTATGTCCGTTATATCGGACTTTGTGTAAAAAATATGCGACACGTCGGAGTATAGCATATAGTCGTCGTCGATGTCAAGTATTTCTGACTCCGAGCGATGTATGGCGCGTGCGGTCGAGTGGCATTCCGGGAGCGCGTGAGCAACTGGCCTAGAGGTGAGCTCGGAACGACTACATTCAGCATTATGATGGATGTGTAGCCAAGTCACATAAACGATAATGGCACCTACGCGACCAATACATTTACACTGTCGCGCCTATTGTGAAAGGAGCAGCCAATGCAAGAGGACGAGGTGCAAAGCCTTCCTTTGGTGCCACCAGATCAGCAGATCGAACTACTTGGCTCGCCAAATCGCGCCGTTGCGTATCAAGCCGCTGTCGCGCTTACGCAACAAGGTTCAGCCATTTTAGACGCAGCGGTGCAGGGACTTCTGCATGCCAACCCAAAAGTACGCCGTGCCTGTGCTGATTTGATGGATCATCTGGGTGACGACCGCTGTATTGAGCCGCTGATCGAAGCCACAACCGACACGATTCCAAATGTACGGCGGCAAGCGATCCATTCACTCAGTTGCCAGCGCTGTAAAGCCGTGCCACTCCACGTCGATCTGGTGACGCTTCTGATAGAACGAGCAACCACCGATCCAAGCATAAAGGTACGGCAAGAAGCCGTGTTTGGATTGAGTATGCAGCCAACAGATCGCCGTGCGATCGGTGTCCTTGAGCAGATTATCGCTGACGCACGGCAGAAAAAGGTGCAGACTAAAGCAGAACGTGTTCTGTACCGCAACGCGCGCTTTGCCTTGAAGCGTCAACTTACTGATGCACAGCGTGTTACACCTTGCCCAACAGATTAACGCACATGCTGCTATAATTCGACAAGAAGACGCGACGCAGCTGTCTATGCTGAAGGAAAGGTTCATGACACTACAGGTAATTCCAGAACTTGCTCCACTTGTCACTGATCATGATGGCGTGATCCGGGTTGGCGATACGCGTGTTACGTTAGCAACCATTGTAACTGCGTTTCACCAGGGAGCGACTGCGGAGACTATTGCACAGCAGTACCCATCACTGACATTAGCCGACATCTATGCTGCTATCAGCTATTACCTCCGCCATCAACGTGATGTCGATATCTATTTAGCAGCGCAACAACAGGAAGCTGATGGTGTTCGTCAGCAGAACGAGGCCCGCTTTCCTCCTACAGGCATCCGTTCTCGGCTTCTTGCTCGCCGTGCCGCGCAATATTGAGGCAATATGTTGCGCTACGCGGCAGACGAAAACTTCAATAACGACATTGTTTGGGGACTCTTACGACGTATGCCAACGCTTGATATCGTCCGTATACAAGATGTTGGGCTTATGAGCGCGGATGACCCGACGGTATTAGCTTGGGCAGCAGACACAAGACGAATCCTTTTGACGCACGACGTTAAGACGATAACCCAATATGCGTACCAACGAGTTGCCTTTGGTCAAGTAATGCCCGGCGTTATAGAAGTAAGTCGGCTTGTCTCCATTGGTCTGGCAATTGAAGACTTGCTCTTATTAGCAGAGGCGAGTACTGAAGATGAATGGCAAGGACAGGTGATTTACCTGCCTTTGCGCCAATAGAACGCCGTACTTGAGCCGCTGATGATGTGCAAGCAGCCTATACTGGCACTGCACAGGGTGAATGAATCTATTGTGCATGCTGGCTGGCCGTTGACGAGTTGCTAGCCGTCGGCTAGTCCGCCATAGCCCCATACACCACCTGGGGTCGGCCTTCGGGCGATTGAATGCGGAACTCAGTTGGCTGCCAGTGCTGGAGCTGCTGGCGGCGCAGCGCATAATAAGCCGCCTCATCGCACAGCGTGTGGTAGAACGGCGAGGCCAGTGCCAGCCGCTCGATGTGCAAGGCCTGCTCGACTGGCGTGCCAAGCACGCAGCAGCCAAGCCCCGGCAGGGTGGTCACTGTCACAGATCCGCTGGTAATGCTGAAGGCCAGCGCGCCGCTGTTGTCGGCGCGCTGCCAGGCTGATCGCAGGCGCTCGGCGGCGGCCACGGCGGCCAGCAGCGAATCATCGACCGGGCGCTCACCGCGTGTGCCAAAGACCAGCATAATCGCATCGCCGCAGGGTTGCAGCAGCGCACCATGGTGCTGCGCGATCTGGCGCGTTGCGTTGGCCAGCGCCTGCCATGCCAAGATCGATGGACGGCGCGTTTGGCCATAGCCGGGCGAAATGCTGGCGCAGCCAATCAGCAGGATTGCCACCGTGCGCTGGGTGCCTGCGCCGGGTTGCGCGTCAGCCGCCAGGCCGGTGGGCGCGATGCGCAACCGTTCTTGCTCGCGCTGCTCCTGAACCAGCCCGTTGATCGCTCGACACAAATCGCCCCAACCGCCCTGGAGCACCTCCAGCTTTTCCAGCGTCTGCCCGGCGGCGAGGCGCT
>JACMIM010000851.1 GCA_014381165.1 Roseiflexaceae bacterium | reverse complement strand
TGAGTCGAACCCGACCAGGCTGGCTGATCCACAAGCGGCTGAATGGCGTCGAGGAGCGAATCGAGCTACGCGCCGAGATGACGACGTTTGGGCGCTCGGACTCCTGCACCGTGGTCATTCCGCTGCCGATTATCTCGCGCCTGCACACCGCGATCGAGCTGATGCACGACCGCTATGTGATCAGCGACAAGGGCAGCGCGAATGGCACATTCGTCAATGGCAGCCAGCTCGAAGGCCCCTACCAGCTCAGCACCAGCGACGAAATTTGGCTTGGCTCGGATGAGATTCGGCTGGCGTTCTTCGACCCCGAGGAAACCGTCACGCTGGCCCGCCACCTACGGCCCGCCCCGCTGCTGATCGACGACAACGCGCATGTCGTCCATGTCTATGGTGTGCAAAGCGAACTAAGCCCGCTGGAGTACGATCTGCTGCTGTACCTGGCCCGCAACCCTGGCACAGTCTGCACGCGCGATGGCTGCTTTCGCGCGGTCTGGCACCGCTCGTATGACCACCAGACCTGCGAGGACGCGCTGAACGCCTGCATCGCCAAGCTGCGGCGCAATCTGCGCACCGCCGCCGACAGCGCCGGCCTGGATGCACCTCAGATCACCACGATTCCGCGTGTCGGCTTTCGGCTGGATGGCGATGTCGCCTTTACGCCACGCGACGGCGCGACGCCGCCCCGAACACCAGTGGTGGGCTTACCGACGAGTTCATGAAGCTGGACGATTTCAGGGGGAAGAAAGACGAAAGCAGAACAATTGACACCCTCACCCCAGCCCGCTCCCGGTGGGAGCGGGCTGGGGTGAGGGTGCAGGAGCGGCTCAATGTTTCTGCACCTCGCTATAAAGGCGCTGTGCAGGCCACACGCCACCGGCGCTGAACAGCAGGCTTTCATACCCGCTGCTGCTAGCCCAAACGCGCTTCATCGCGTTGAACTGCCCTAACGCGCTTCAGCGCGTTTCGCGTGGTATCGGCGCGGCTTCAGCCCGCCCACGTCGTGGCGGCGCAACCGTGTATACTGCACACCATCAGCATGTATACCACGTATTCTTTGCTTTGAAGGTGCTGGTACGAAATCGGGTGCAGCGGCGCGCCCGTATCAATACGAACGCGCTACCCATTTGCAAAAAGGATGACGAAACTCATGGCTGCGACCACGATCGACTCCAGCTCAGAACGCATCGACTACGCAGCAACACTCAGCGAGCGCGCCAAGCTGCTGATTATGCTTGGCGTGCTGCTCGGACTCTTTTTAGAGGCGCTCGACCAGACGATTGTGGCAACCGCGCTGCCACGGATCGTCAGTGAGTTTCAGGGCATCAACCTCGTGGCCTGGGTGTCGACTGGCTACCTGCTGGCGAGCACGGCGCTGGTGCCGATTTATGGCAAACTTTCCGATGTGCTTGGCCGACGGGCGATTGTCATTTGGGGCATTGTGGTCTTCCTGATCGGTTCGGTGCTGTGCGGCATAGCCGGCAGCATGATCCAACTGGTCATCTTTCGCGTGATTCAGGGAATCGGTGCCGCAGCGCTCGCCTCGACAGCGTTTGCCATCCCGGCGGATCTCTACCCGCCCGCTGAACGCGCCCGTGCCACCGGCTTGATTGGCGCGACCTTCGGCATTGCCAGCATTCTCGGCCCGCTGGTCGGTGGCTTCCTGACCGACGGCCCCGGCTGGCGCTGGGCATTTTTCGTCAACATCCCATTTGGCATCCTGGCGCTTGCAGTCATCCTGACACGCATGCCAAAGCTGAACAGCGGCCAGCGTGATCCGATCGATTGGCTTGGCACAGGCCTGCTGCTGCTGGCGGTGGTGCCGCTGCTGCTTGGGCTTTCGCTCGACAAAACCCTGTTTCCGTGGAACTCACCGCTGATCATCGGCTTGTTTGTGGCGGCGCTGGTCGCTGGCGTGGCACTGATCGCGGTCGAGCGGCGCGTGGCATCGCCAGTGATCGCCCTGCCGCTGTTTCGCATCCGCGCCTTCGGCATTGTCAGCCTGCTCTCGTTTTTGTTTGGCCTGGCGATTCTGCCAAGCGTGCTGTTTCTGCCGCTGTTTCTGGTCAATGTGGTCGGCGTCTCGGCGACCGCAGCTGGCTCGGCGCTCATCCCGCAAACCCTTGGCCTGGTAGCTACCGCGATTATCGGCGCGAATATCGTGCAGCGCACGGGCCGCTACAAGCCGCTCATCCTGGCCGGGCTGGCGCTCAGCGGCATGAGCTTTGTTTTGTTGGGTACCATGGGCGTCAACACAAGCCTGCTCGATGTGACCTGGCGCATGGTGGTGCTCGGCATTGGCCTTGGCTGTGCCATCCCGCTGCTGCCGCTGGCCGGGCAGAACGCTGTATCCTACCGCGATACCGGCAGTGCTACGGCGAACATCCAATTCTTCCAGCAGATCGGCGGCGTGCTGGGGTCGGTGATCGCTGGCGCAATTCTGGCGGCCGTGTTGACCAGCCAGTTCGACGCGCTGGTCAAGCCGGCGATTGCCCAACTGCCGCCCGCCGTTCAGCAGCAGATCGACCTCGACCGCCTGCGCAATGGCAGCGCTGGCAGCGAGGGCGCGCCCGCCGCCGGTGCCACACCAGCCGCACCGCTCGACCCGGCCGTGGCAGTAGCCGTCCGTCAGTCGTTCGCGACCAGCATCACGACACTGTACCTGGCCGCAGCTGTGCTTGCTGTTGCCGCCCTGCTGGTTGCGCTCACACTGCCGGAGATTCCCCTGCGCACAACCAACAACGATGACCCCGTGCCGATTGAAGCATAGCCGCTCCCGCCGAAGTAGGTTGAAACAATCTTCAGCCCGCGCAGGCGGGCTTCGTAACCCCAGCGAGCGGCTTCAGCCGCGTCGGCTGCCAGCAAGTACAATCTTCAGCCCGCGCAGGCGGGCTTCGTAACCCCAGCGAGCGGCTTCAGCCGCG
>JACMIM010000850.1 GCA_014381165.1 Roseiflexaceae bacterium | reverse complement strand
TGCGCCGCGCTCAGGCGAAAGTGCGGCGTTGTAGTCGAGCGCCTCCAGCAGCCGCAGGTGTTGGATGACCGTGATGCGCGCCCAGGTTGCGCCGGTATCGGGAATGCCAGCTGCGGCCAGCAGGTGCGGGAATGCGACCTGCCAGCGCACTGCGTGATGGTAGCGCACAACCCAGTTCCACCAGGCGACATCCAGCAGCGGGTGGGCCACACGAGCGAACTCCAGGTCGATCAAAGCCAGACGTAGCGCTTGGCGATATCCCCAATCGCGCTGCAAATCCCCATCCTCCACAATTACATTCACCGGGCAATAATCGCCATGGGCGAACACGCCAGGATATCCGGCCAGCAGTGGCTCGGCCTGGGCGATTGATTGTTCAAGCACTGCGGCGTGGGCATGCTCGATCAGGCTGCCGTGGCGGGAAAGTTGGCCGCGTGCCTGTGCAACCAGCCGGGCCGGGTTGGCCCAGCCGCTGTGCAACCCTAGCCCCGCAGTCTTCACCAGCGCGATCGTTTGCAGCAGGCGGCCCATCGCCTCGGCCAGGGCAATTGCGCCCGCGTCGGTCGCGAGCTGCGCTGCGCCGATCTCACCGGGGATATACTCGCGCACCATAAAGGGCGGCGTGGCCTGCGCATCAGCTTGGAGCACAGCGGGCGCACGGATACCAGCCTCGGCCAGGCGCGCGGGCAATGTTTGCGCCAGGCGAATTTTGTGCGCGGCCATGCCCCGGTTGGCCAGCCGCTGAATGATCACCACGCGACCATCGGCCAGCGTGGCCCGCTCGGTGCGGTTCTCAAAGCCCATTGCGCAGCGCTCGGCAGCCACGATGTGCAGGCCAGTCAGCGCTGAAAGAACAGCAATTTCTGTCATCTTGTGATCTTGTCATCTCGTCATCTGGCCGCTACGGCGAAGCATGTGCGGCCAGCGAGAAGTCTAAGCTGGTTAATAATGATCGTGCCGAGGGTCGTGTTGTAGCGATCTAGTGGGCACATGCTTCGCCGCTACGGGGTTGCTTCGCTTCTACGGGGTTGCTGCCGTCATCTTGTCATCTTGTCATCTTGTCACCTTGTCACCTTGTCATCTGGCCACGCTCTCCCGCGCCAACTCAAGCTGCGCCGCTACACTATCCGGCCCAGTCGCGCCAGGCACACTGCGCGCCGCCACCGATTTGAGCGGTTCGAAGATATCCAGTACGTCTTCGTCGAAGGCGGCGTGGGCGCTGCGGTAGCCTTCAAAGGGTAGCTGCGAGAGTGTGACACTGCGCGCCTCGGCCTCGCGCACCAGCAAACCAACCACCTTGTGCGATTCGCGGAAGGCCACGCCGCGCTCGACCAGGTAATCGGCCAGGTCGGTGGCCAGCATGGCGTCGTCGATCGCAGCGCGCATACGCCCGGTGTTGAAGCGCGCCGTGGCGATCGCACCAGCGACGACCGGCAGCGTCAGTTCCAGCGTGTCTGCGGCGTCGAACAGCGGCTGCTTGTCTTCCTGCATGTCCTTGTTGTAGGTCGAGGGCAGGCCCTTCAGCATGGTCAGCAGGCCAACCAGATCGCCGATCAGCCGGCCCGATTTGCCGCGCGTCAGCTCCATCGAATCGGGATTCTTCTTCTGCGGCATCAGGCTGGAGCCGGTCGAAAAGGCATCGTCGAGCGTCACAAAGCCATACTCACTGCTGCTGTAGATGATCACGTCCTCGGCCAGCCGACTGAGATGTACGCCGATTAGCGCGGCGCAGAACAGAAACTCGGCCACGAAATCGCGGTCGCTGACAGCGTCCAGACTGTTGGCCGTAATTTCGGCAAAGCCCAGCTCGGCGGCCAGCGCGTGCCGGTCGATCTTGAGCGGCGTCCCAGCCAGCGCGCCCGAGCCAAGCGGCAGCACGCGGGTGCGCCGCAAGCAATCGGCCAG